>JARGFZ010000011.1 GCA_029210965.1 bacterium
GGACCCCGTTAAAAGTTGGGAGCTATTTTAGCATCCCGTTGACAGGTGGTACCGGCCTACTTCATCCCATCTGTGGTGAAATCATCGTTGTTGCGGGAACTGTTTTAACCGGGATTGCCGCGTCGTCCACCAGCGGTGCGACTCCTCGCAATGACCTGTATCACCGTGTCGCCGTGGCACGCGGATCACGGATTACGGATTACGGATCATGAATTATTCACCGCCCCATCCCGCCCGCCAGGGGGCGGGACGAAGCGATCCCGGATGCATCTGGTTGCGGAAAGTTTTTTCTACAGGAACATCTGGCGGATAAGGTCGTTTATGGACCACTTACGCGAGATGCGAACTTCTGGCTCAGGGGAAGCAGTGGCAAGCTTTGAAGACACCGCATCCTTAACCTGTCCCAATATGGCCGGAACTGTTTTGAACGATATGGCCAAATCCATGGCCGCGTTCTTCCGGTTTGCGTACCTGATATCAAGGCGCATCATCTCCTTGAAAGTCAGGCGGTTCTTACCCGACACCTGCCACAGTCCGGTCATACCAGGAACGGTATGAAAACGCTTGCGCTGCCACAGAGCAAACTCCCGGGCCTCGTAATCCAGACAAGGTCTCGGGCCCACCAGGCTCATATCGCCCTTGAAAACGTTAATCAGTTGTGGGAGTTCGTCGATGCAGCCTCTCCGCAGGATCCCGGCAAAAGGGATCAACCGGTTGTCTTTTCCGGTATCAAGCTTCGTCATGGCCTTGCCGTCGGTGCTGATGAGCTCCTTGAGGTAGTCCTTGTGTACGCTGATGTTGTCGGAATCCATCCTCATGGTGCGGAACTTGATCATGGTGAAGGGGCGGCCAAGGTAACCGATCCTTTCCTGCCGGAAGAACACCGGCCCTGGGGATACGATCTTGATGTAAAGAGCTACCACGGCTAAAAGCGGTGAAAAGGCTATGAGCAGTACCGTTGAGCCGATAATGTCGTAGACCCTTTTCCATGCAGGAGCGCGGTCAGGCATGACCAACTCCTCGATAGTTTTCGTTGAATCCGAACGACTCTTATTAACTGCCGCTTCGCTCGCAGTATCATTCTTAGCGGTTTTTTCGTTATGAAGGGTCAACTGCTCTTCCCTGTCAGCACTTTCGCCGATGCCCTCAAAAGAACCCTCTTCCGAACATCTTCTGTCTTCCCTGCCATTATCTCTGCGACGGGAGTTGCCGCCATCAATATCATCGCCAAAATTGCTGAGCCACGGATAGATATAAATCTGGTGGGCGAACCCCTGGCAGGCATCCCTGGCAAGACTTCGGGCACCGTCCATGCCGGTCTCGGGGAGGAAGACACCGATACTGTGCCCGTCCAGCCACCCGATCTCGTCGGTGGTGCGCATGCGCTGAACCAGGGTTCTTGACAACTGGCGGACAGCAGGACCCCGGCTCTTAACATTATCACCGTTACTGCCCCGCAGGTCGATATGAATGAGGGAAAAAGCGTGGGCATTCCGGTCGCATCGGGCGCACTCGTGCAGGATCAGGGTTCGGAACTGGTCGGCCGGCAGCAGGAGTTCGCCTCCCTGGCCGTTTCCGTTTCCGAACACCTTTTTGAGAATACCCAAAGCCATTTTAGATAGGTCCACTTTCTGTAATAAGGTTCTTACTGAAATTCTTACTGAAATTCGTGCTGAAGTTTGGGGATCGTCCCGAACAGGAACCGCTTAAACTTCCCCTAAATCTCATCTCGTAGATCCTGCACCCCAAGACCGGTTTGTCCTATTCTATTAACAAGAAGCATGCCAACATCCGGAAATTACTCATCTCAATAAAAACCCTTAATATCAATGGGTTGGAAACCTGCGGATCTGGATTGAATTCAACAACTTAATACTGCAACCTCAAAGTGGGAAAACAATTACCTATAGTCAGGTGTGAGTGGCAATATATGTAATATTTTACCCATCCAAAATTCCTGGCTACCGTAATTTTGGATGTGGATTCCGGGTCTTCGCCCGGAATGACATTTGAGGAGGTTTTCCCAGAATCAGATTTTCTCCGCCTGTCTATGCTCGTCACGCCAGAGGCGCGAAAACTCAGTGGTTAAAAACATCGCCCTCATTGTAACTGGCGTTTACCAAGTTTACCGGTTTCCTCTGCGTCCTTTGCGTCCTCTGCGTTAAAACAACGTCGCCTTTTATAGTAACCGGGATCGCTTCCACCGTCGCTCTTTGAGCTATGGCGGACAAGTCACACAGGGGACGGATTCCACCTTCGCTTCCACCGTCGCTCTTCGAGCTATGGCGGACAAGAAAGCTATGGTGGACAAGCGCGATGACTAAAGCGAATGTCATTGCGAGCCATTTCCCGTGCGAAGTGATCCCGGGATTGCTTCGGCGCAATCGATAGCCTCGCAATGACAATACCCCGTACTTCCCTCTTTGGACTTTGGACGTTGGGCTTTGGACTCCTGTCAAAGGCTGGTGCCTTTGGCAGGCATGGCTCCGCCATACCGTGCACCCGCCGGCCTGGAAAAAATGGTATGTTGCAGTAAATTCAAATCTTTCTAACCTGGTGACTACGTACTGCTATGTGGTGTTTCTATAAACTTCCATCAGCTTCACTGCTGTTAGACCCTGCTGCTTGAGGTTTCGGCTTCAAACCCTTTCTATAAAGCCTGAACCTGCTGAACCTGATAGATAGGCACCTTGATCGTCGCCTGATAGAGCAGGTCCATGAGCACGTGGACTCTCTTCTCGGCCGAATCGATCCTGAGAACCGTGCCCACCAGGCCCCTCATGGACTCAGTGAGAAACTCAACCTTGTCGCCGGGCAGAAGTCCCGGATCTGTTTCAATTATTCCATCTTCGTTCATATTCTCAGCGAAAAACCGCATGATATCGTCATCCACCGCAGGGGGCGGCGCCTCACCGAACTGCACCAGGTGAAGGACACCCCGCAGCCACCGGACCTTGTGAAAGTCATCCTCGTAGCGAAACCGGCTGAAAACGTAGCCTGGAAACAGGGGAACAGTCTCCTGCCGTCGGCGGCGCCAGCGGTAGTCCATCCCCATGGGGCAAAGGGCCTCGAACCCGGCCTTTGACAGCTCACCCACACAAACCGCCTCGTACCGGGGCTTGCTCCGCACCACGTACCATTTTTTCCCATCAGTCTCCGGGGAAAAAATGGCTGGAAGACCTGATTCTTCCTCAGGATCTTGAGTCAGAGCGTATTTATTTTTGTTGTTATCGCTCATCTGCTTTCTCCCAGACGTTAATTCCGCAGCTGTGAAATTAACGTTTGCCGTAATATCCGTAGGCCCCATACCTCTGCCCCGGGGTTTTTTTAACGGCGTTGAGGATAACCCCCATGATGTTGGCCCCTTCCAGCGCTTCCTGAGCCTGGATGAGGTCCCCCTGGCCGTCCCGGCCAGCCCTCAGAACGATAAAAACTCCGTCACAATGCGGGGCAATGACTGCCGCTTCAGGCATGGGGAAGGCGGGGGGCGCGTCAATGATGATGTACTTGAACCTTCGGCGAAGGTTGTCCAGGAGCACTGCCAGCTCCTGGCTGCTGAGGTGGTCCAGGAACGATTCACTGAACTGCCCCGAAGGGAAGTAGACCATGTCGAACATGCCGCTGTTGACTAGCACCTGGCCGGCCCTTGCCTTCATGTTCAGAACATCGGTAAAGCCCGGCAGGTTTTCTTCCATGATCCCCAGGTACTTCCTGCTCATGGCCCGGCGCGAGTCCACATCCATGAAGAGGGTCTGCCCCCCGTGGGAGCGGGCAAAGGCAAGGGCCAGATTGATGGCACAGGTGGTCTTCCCGGCACCAAGGTTGGGACCGGTGACCATGATCACCCTGCCCTTTGCTCCCTTATCGCCGCTTCCAAACTCCTGCTCCACGCGCGACTTTAAAAACCGGAAATACTCGCTCTCCATGGAACGGGGGCGATGATATACCACCAGCCGTTCATCAATACGCTTCTTGTCAATGTTCGCGATAACCCGGCCGCCGCTTTCGTAACTGTCGCCGCCCAGGTTATATAGCTTGATGGTCTCGGACACAGCTTTGCCCAGATCGTGATCACCCATTACAGCATCCCCTTCACGTTGGTTTTGACCACATTCATGAACTCTCCCAGGTCAACCACATAGCGGTTGAGGAGATAGATCGACAAACCAGAGACTCCCACGAAAAGGAGCAACCCCACCGCTGCCCTGCGCCTGCTCCGGGTACGCTCTGCCTGGCTGGAGATGTGCGGGATGGCAAAGGCGATGGGCATGTCGCTTACCTGCAGCTGCACCTGTTTTAAAGAGTAAAAGGCCGGAAAAAGCGCTTCGAGGAGAAGGGCCAGCCCCATGCCGGCGCCCATGCCCCCGGCAAAACCCATGGCCATGATTTTGGGTCGGTTGGGAAGGTACGGTTTTTCCGGAAAATTGGCCGCGTCTAAAATCTGGAACTTCTCGCCTTTCTGGCGCTTTTCCAGGTTCTCGGACATCTGGGCTTCCATCCTCTTGTTGAGAAGGTCCTCGTAGCTCGTCTTGGTGTTCTCGTAATCCCTGGTTAGCTGGGTCAGCTGCTGCTCTCTCCGGGGCGCCGCCTCGACGCGCCGCTGGTACTGGGTGATCCTCCCGTGCAGTGCCGTCTCCTCCTGCTGAAGGGAAGCCAGACGGGGCCTGATCTCGGTGAGCTGGCGGCGAAGGTTGTTAAGCTCCATGGAGTACCCGGGGCCAGGTGCTACAATCACCGGGGCCCGGGAGGAGGGCTGAACCATGGCCAGTTCCTCCCTGGCCGACTTCAGACTGTTCTCCACGCGAGACAGTTCCCGGCGCGCGGCCAGAAGGTCGGGGTGCTGGTCTGTGTACATGGACTCCATGTTGGCGATGCGCTGACGAAGGGCGTCCCGCCGGGCGACCAACTGGTTAAGGGTCGTGCTGGTGACGGGAGCCTCCCCTTCCCCTGTGGAAATGGAGTTGGCCGCATCCATTTCCCCCTCCAGGCGGCTTATCTCCTGCTCCAGCATCATGAGCCTGCCGTCCAGCTCACGCTGGGACTCCTGGTTGCTGGTAAGCTGAAGCTGGAGGTTGTCGAGCATCCTGAGGTTTGCGTCCAGCTGATCGGGAAGCTCCCCCATGTACCTCGCCTTGTAGCTCTGCACCGCCTGCTCCTGCTCCTCGAGGATGGTTTTGAGCTTTTCCAACTCATCTTCGATGAACTTCGTGGTGCCCTCGGCCTGGAGCTCCCGGACCTGCAGGCTCTCTTCCACGAACAGGGATACCAGGTTGGAGACCGCCAGCATGGCCTTGGTGGCGTCACGGTGGACAAAGTGGACCACGAAGAAGTTGGCGTCCCTCCGGTTGGTGGGAATCTCCACCTCCAGGTCCTTCTGCATGGCGGCCACGAGCACCTCGCTGGGAGCACCCTTTTCCACGAGCTCGGGGTAAAGATCGAGCTTCTTAATAACGGTGAGCAGCTTTGTCCGGCTGGTCAGCCGCTGGTTGATGGATCTCATGCGTGTCTGGATGTCGTCGGTTATGGTTGACCGCACATAGTCAGCGGGAACCTCCTGGGCCTCCACGAACATGGAAGAGCTGCTCCTGTACAAGTTGGGCTGATAGAGGGCCCACAAGGTCACCAGGAGGAAAATAGACACAAAGGGGACCAGGATGATCCACTTGCGTCTCCAGGCGATCTCGAAGACCCTTTGCAGTTCGTTCGTTGACTCTTCAGGGGGCATCTAAAAGTTCCTTCATCTCATTTCCGGTTTCATGTCCTGATAACTTCCCTTAAAAGAAAGCCGCCGACAGCGTGAGGTCCAGCCTGTTTTCGGAAAGATCCCGGAAGGCCTCCGTACTGTCTATCGTTTCGCTCACAGCGGCAGCCTCCAGGCTCAAGGTCCTTGAGGGCGACCAGCTCATTGCCAACTCAAAAAACCAGGTTATGTCTGTCCTGTCAGCGGCAGCGTTGCCGTACACCTCGGCATAACGGTACTGAATGCGAGGTTCCACAGAATAGGCGCTGGTAAGGTTCCACATCAGACCAGCCTGGATCTGGCCTGCCCTGGTCCAGGCAACATCCCCTTCTTCCGGGTCCCGAATAGAAGAGAAAACAGACAGGGAGCTGTCGAACTGAACACGCCTGTCCGGCAAGCCCGTAACACCTAATTCAACCCTGGGCTCCCAACGCCTTTCATCCACGATGGGCTTGATCCCGTCCACCCCCACTTCGCTGGTGAAGGTCCAGTCGGTGGACATTTCAACAACGTAAAGGGCTACCACACTGACCATATTGGAATGTTCCCTCGCTCCATCAGATCTTTCCAGCTGCGAGCTTTCCCAATCGAGACGGTAGCCTGTGGAGGTCGATCGATCCGTTTGATTCGTCATATTGAAACTCAGGGAAGATCCGGTCCAGGAGTCTGCCTCCACGGCATCCGAACCTTCGTGATATCCTACATCAATAGTGAGGGAACGTCTCCGGTTCAAAGTCAGGCCCCAACCAAGGCCTCCCCGGGTTTCCTCCAGGTCAAGATCGATATTGCGCTGGGTTCTGGCATCGACATTTCCGTGCCACTGGAAGGTCTGTGAAGACCTTCGCCCGGCGCCAACACTCACATTGGATCTCCTGGTTCGAAGCCTCCCCTGGTTGATGTCCCCAAGCTCCGGATTTTCCGTCTCTTCCGAGAAGTTCGCCGACCCTTCCACATAACCTGTGGTGGCCCAGGGGAACCTCATGTTCAGCCGGAAACGGTAATTGTCCGAATTGCTGAAATCATCACTCTTCCGGGTCTCCACTCCCCCTCCCGCGAGGAAGTTCACCGTACCTGTGCCCGGCTCCCCCGAAATATTGAGATCACCTTCCATTGTGAGCAGGTACCCCTCTATTTCCTGGCCAACAGGCGCCCGGTCGATGTTGTCGCTCACAGTCAACCTGCTGCGACCCAAAAGCTGAAAATCCAGAGCTGTCGCCATATCAGCCACTCCCAAAACCATCGCACACACCAGGCACATGGTCATGCCCCTGCCGGCTTTGCATTTATTCTTCATCTCACGGAACAACCAGCGTGTCCCCGCGCTCTAAAACCGGGTTGAACTTAACATCCGGTTCCCTGAGCATCTTCGTGTAGCTCAAGGGGATATTCCTCTGGCTCTCACCCACCCCCCTGACCAGGACCATTTTCTCCCTGCTGGCGAACTCGGTAAAACCGCCCGCCAGGGCCAGAGCCTGGAGCGCCGTCAGGGATCCATCAATGGCGTAGGTTCCAGGGTTGGTCACCTCCCCCAGAATGTAGATCCGGTTGGAGGCAGCCTCCACAACAATGATGCTCACATAGGGTGCTTCGATGAAAAGCTTTAGTTTCTGCTCGATCTGCATGCTGGTGCCATCGGTGGTGTTGCCCTGGGCAAGGATGTCTCCGATAAGGGGCATGGAGAATTTGCCGTCAGGCCGAACCCGAAACTCTCCTGAAACCTCTTCATTTTTCCAGACGACTACCTGGATGAGGTCGCCGGCTCCCAGCTGGTAATCCCCAGCGGGTTTATTACGTGCCGCCGGAACTTTCTCCTTGCCAAAAGTGGCAGACGGGACACTCACAAGTAATGCTCCGCAAAAGAACAGGGTCAGTAAGGCTGCCAGTGCCGCTTTTCCCTTTCTAGTTTTCATCGAGTCCCGTCTCCTTGATCTTGGTGAGCAGAGTCTTGTAACTGACACTGAGGATCTGCGCCGTTTTTTTCCTGTTCCAACGCGTCTGCTGCAGAACCCTGGCAATGGCCTCCCTTTCGGCAGCAAGAGCAGCCTCCTTGGCGATCTCCTTCAGGTTAAGACCATTGGGGAAAACTGTGTTTTCATCGTTACCAGAGATTTTGGGAGAGCTTTGATCCAGGGCAGCGTCTGCTGGAAAAGGGTTATTTGTTGGATTAGTGCTTTTTGGATAGGTGTCTTTTGGAAGAGTGCCTGGTGGAAGGGTGCCTGGTGGATAGGCGCCTGGAAGATCGGCTTTGTTGTAAGGAACCGGAAATTGATCCGGATGCTGGGCTGTCGTTATCTGATCCAGACCGTTCATGTGCCCCCGGAGGTTTGCGCCTCCCAATACCGTTGCCCGACGAATGGTGTTCTCCAGTTCCCGTATGTTGCCGGGCCACCGATAGTTGAAAAGAAAGTTTTTCGCGTCGTCGTCCAGGTGGACCGGAGTTTTGTTGTACTGCCGCGCGAACTTGTCCCTGAAATAGTCGATAAGAGTTTCCAGCTGCCTGAGACGTTCGCGGAGCGGAGGCACATTGATATGGACAACGTTGAGACGGAAGAACAGGTCGTCACGGAAAGATCCTCTTTGAACGCACTCTTCAAGGTCCTGATTGGTGGCAACAATGATACGGACATCTACCTTCACTTCCCTTGTGGAACCCAGTGTGGTAACCGTCCCATCCTGAAGAACGTGGAGCAGCTTGGACTGAAGGGGATAGAAAAGTTCGCTGATCTCGTCCAGGAACAGAACCCCCCCATCAGCCGCTTCGAACTTCCCGGGCTTGCGGCGATAGGCGCCCGTAAAAGCGCCGCGTTCATATCCGAAAAGTTCACTTTCAAGCAATTCCGAAGGAATGGCAGCGCAGTTCACCTTGATGAAAGGGCCCTTGCGACTGGATTTACCGTGGATGTATTTGGCTACGATCTCCTTGCCGGTCCCGCTTTCCCCCGTAATAAGAACCGGGAGATCAACATCCAGGATCTTGTCCACCACCTGACCCACAGCGGCCATTTTTGCGGACCCTTCAAAAATAACCTCATATGGAAGAGGCTCCCGATCGTTCTCCTCCTCTTTAGAACCAGACTCCAGTGCTTCCTCTGGCCCCCTTTTGCGGCGGTCAACATCCAGGATCCCCTGAACACTTGAGAATAAACGGTCCTTTCTCACCGGCTTTATCAGGTAATCCGCAACACCCAGCCGCATGACCTCGATAGCGTCCTGGGCGGTATCTCCACAGATGACGATGACAGGGAGGGTCGGATGCTCCATTTTCAATGACCGGATGAGCTCCTCAACCCGGAAATCGCAGTTGGTGTGGTCGAGGATCAAGAGATTCCAGACGCTGCTCCCCAGTGTGGAGTCCAGATGATCAAAGTTCTCCAGCAGTTGGATCTCCCCGGGAAACTTTTCCATTATCCAGGATCTATACTCAGCCGTCTCTTTTTGTGGCCCCGCCACGAGTATCCTCAATTTCAGGATCTCTCCTTTCCGAGTTTTATCCGGTTATAATCTTCCGTTTTCATCCGAGCAGGTAGCAGTTGGAGATGATTATAAGGCAAGATGTATGCCACTATAGTGAAAACTTTTACATATGGCTTGGAAAGGGGGCTTATGAGGGAAGCTGGGTCCTACTTGATAGTCGTGAAAGGGGTGTAATGAGATATACTTATGTATATATGTGTAAATATTTTCCCACTAGGAACAATTTTACCCAAAAACTAGGAGCCTGTCGGAGAACCCCATTCAGGCTCCTAGCTGGAGTTTGCCGGAAAATAGCGTTCTTAAAAGGCCGGGTAAATTAAGCAGTTAGAATCACCTTTATTAAAGGACACGCCTTCCGGCAAACATATCTAGCAGCGTGGGACGGTTTCCCGACACGCTGCTAGGGTATCACAATACCACAATCCTTGATCTTGTAGAGGAGAGCCTTGTAACTGATCTTGAGGATCAGGGCCGCCCTGGATCGGTTCCACCGGGTGGCCTCAAGAACACTGAGGATAGCCTTCCTCTCCGCTTTGCGGGCCGCAATTCGGGCTATCTCTTTCAGGGGCATGCCCTCGTGAGGGTGCTTCTGGTTTACTTCAGAACCTTCGATTTTCTCTGGAGCTGATCCCACATCAGGATCCAGGGTACTGTCCGGCTTTTCAACAGATTCAGGAAGTTCGATCCGGGGCGCTCCGGCAAGTTCAAACCCGCTGCCCAGCTTACCCAGAACCACGTATCTGCTCACAGCGTTTTCAAGCTCTCTGACGTTACCAGGCCACCGGTGCCTCAGGAGATAATATCTTGTCTCATCGTCAAATTCCACACTCTTTCCGAACTTCTGATTGGTGCGATGAAGGAAATGGTCGGCAAGGACCATGATGTCCGAGGGGCGCTCACACAGGGGAGGAACGTGGATCCGGATGACGTTGAGCCGATAATACAGATCGGAACGAAACTCACCCTTATTGACCGCACTCTCTATATTACGGTTGGTGGCGACAACCATCCTCGCCCTGGATTTGAGCATCCTGTTGCTGCCAAGCCTTGTAAAACTCCCATCCTGGAGAACGTGAAGGAGTTTTGACTGGAGTTCCAGTTCCAGTTCGCCGATCTCGTCTAAAAAAAATGTACCGTCGTTTGCCCTTTCGAATTTGGCCGGTTTGGATTTAACCGCGCCCGTAAAGGCACCCTTCTCAAACCCGAAAAGCTCTCCCTCCAGCAAATTAGCAGGCAAGGCCGCGCAGTTCACCTTCACAAAGGGACCATTTCTCCGGTCCGAACGCTGATGGATCTCCCGAGCCACCAACTCCTTACCCACCCCGCTCGCCCCGGTTATGAGCACCGGAACAGTGGTGGAGGCGACCCGCTGAATAGTTTCCATGATCGACGCCATGGCGCTGCTTGTGTACAGGAAACACGCATCGTCGTGAAAAGCGTTGCGCTGCTGGCCCCGGTCGATCTCCACCTGGAGCTGGCGATACTGAAGCGCCTCGTTAACTGCGATACGCACATTTTCCAGCTTGAACGGCTTAGGAATAAAATCCAGCGCCCCCAGCCTCATGGCTTCAACGATGGTGTCCACTCCATCGTCAGCTGACAGGACGATAGCCCTGATCAAAGGGTAACGTTGACGAACGACCTTCAGGAACTCTATACCGCCCATCCCCGGCAGAGAAAGGTCCAGGAGGATTATCTCCGGCACTGATCCCGAATCGATCTGGGCAAAGGCTTCTTCACAGCTCGCAGCCATGAACAGCTTTCGACCGCCTTCTTCAAGACCTGCCTGAAGAAGTTTTCGTACCATCGGATCATCCTCGATGACCATGACGGCGTTAACTTTTCTGATTTGCGGGTCGTTTGGCATGGGAAGAAAGCCTACAGTACGTTTCACCTCTGTTAGAATTAGTAAAATACTATAAACTTACGGGCTATTGTGTAAAAAAGCATCCTATTTGTAAACAATATTACATGATTTATCTTACAATTTCATTTTTATGGATTTTCAGGATAATGCGTGTATGGGCGATCTCACGCCAAAACCCGGAAGGCTTATTCACCACAGAGCTCACAGAGGTCACTGAGAAAATAATGGAAATGGGGCAATAGGCACCAGGCAATGGGCAATGGAGGGAGGGGGAAGAAGATGGATGTGGACAATATTAGCCCCCTCACCAGGGGGTGGAAGGATATGGAAAGGTGACTATTATTCGGTCCGGAATGACAACCGTTTCTGTCATCGCGAATCACGTCCACAGCGTGATGAAGCGATCTCGGCACCGGGATTGCCGCGTCGCCCTCGCCCCTCACGACGCTCCTCGCAATGACAGGTGCGGCATGGATTCCGGCTCACGACTTCATCGCGTCCGGAATGACGGTAAAAAGTGGAAGAATTTTCATGTTTAACCTTTCAGGTTATACCCTGTGGTGCTGTCTACAAATGGCAGCGCTATGGTAAATCAGCTTTAACCGTTTTCACAGGAACTGTTGTTTCCCCTGCTTTCTTCTTCCCACTTCCCTCGATCTTTCCTATAATAGCGCCCGTGCCGGAGTGGCGGAACTGGTAGACGCAGGGGACTCAAAATCCCCCGGGGGTAACCCCATCCCGGTTCGATTCCGGGCTTCGGCACCACTCGACGCATAAAAAGCTCGCCATGATATGGCGAGTTTTTTTATTTGCTCGTGGCAGGCCATTTCAAGTCAGCCCGGATGAGAACCCGCCTTCGCCGATCCAGCAAGGCTACGGCGGACAAGCGCGATGACCCATCTTCGTTCTGTGTTCTACATTCTGTAGTTTCGCCCTTTCACCAGGTCGGTCAGTCGGATGCTCCTTCCGTCCTGTCTTCGCCACCTGCCAAAATAATATCACCCGTTATGGAGTCTACATATTTTGAAATTCCAGATCCCAGGTTGGGAATGCTCGTAGGTGCGTATGGCTAGAATGAGTTAGATCTGATGGTATTACAAATACACGCTCCACGCACACACGATGTTATTCCTGTCTCCATGTCGCCTGAATTCCAGGTACTGCATTCTGAAGCCTCATCTGCTATCTTCCTCCCATGAATACATTCCTTATCATAATAGCTGTCGCTGGTGGAGGCTGGGTCCTTCTTATGCTTGGCCTCAAGGGCATGGCTGCTCTCCTCCGCAAGAGCGCCGTTAAAGCAACCAAAAATGCTCTGGCAGGCGAGAACATCCTCAAGATGACCGACAACGTCAGTTTCCTTGGAGCTGACTTCCCAGGTCCCAACCTGCCCCCCAGGACCAGCGGTGTCCTGGCAGTTTCAGACAGCCGGGTTATTTTTCTCCCCTGGTTCCCGCGCCGGGCCATCACATTGCCAAGGGAAACCATCGCCGAGGTCACCCTTATGGACCGGTATGGTGATATGGCCTATAACATTCCTGTGCTCTCACTGAAGATCAAAGGAGTAGGTGATCCTCATGGAAACATGGCGTGGCTGACTCACGAACCGGAGGAGTGGGAGCGGGTGGTCAAGTCTATCCTCAAATGAGGATCGGCAATGAGGAAATCGGCGACATCACGCCTCTGGCGTGACAGGCTTTCGACACGGTGAAGGGGAGACACGGGGTAAAGTCTGGTGATGGGTAAGCCGTTACGAGTGATAGGTGAAAGCAACGACCCTGCGAGCTTTAAATTCAAACCGAAAAGTGAATGAGGAAAGTGGAAGGTGGGAGAAAATTACAAAAACAAAGCGGCTCTGCGCCGCTTGCTCTACTTCACAATTCCACATTCCTCCTTCTTTATTCCGATCCTCTACTTACGTCCCACCCTCTTCGCTGTCAGCGCGTAGTGACCAACGAACACGAAGTGGTCTTTCACATTGACGAACCCGGCAAACCCCAGGTTCTGCAGAACGTGCTCCCTGGATATACGATCGCCGATGGGGGGGCCTACTCCCAGATCCTCCTCCGGGTCCCAGTCGATGAGAAGCAGGGTACCCCCAGGTTTCAGGATCCGGTGGACCTCCTTGAGGAAAGCCAGGCGTCCTTTAACCTCATGATAAACGTTACCGAGGTTAACAAGGTCAATGGACGCATCCTCGATAGGGATCCTGTCGCTCACGGTCTGGAGGATCTGGACATTGGTCAGTTCCAGATTGTCCACACGCTTATCCAGTTCCTCCAGCACGGGTGTACTGCGATCCACGGCGATAACCTTACGTGAATTTCTCCACTGTTCGGCAATGGGAAGTGTGTAGTACCCAATCCCGCACCCGATATCCGCACAGGTCCGCCAACGCAAGCTGCGCACCAGACCAAGGAAATCGTCTATGTTCTGGAGAGACTTTCGCTCAGGGGATTCAAGTTTGGTCAAGTCACGAGCACTGATCACCAATTTGCAAACCTCGAAACTATTAGGATAAGGAAAGTATAGTGCCTGCCGGTCACCCTTCGCAAGTCCTTTATGAGAAGCTGCTTCATCCCGGGACTAGGGCGAAACCGAACGAGCGAACCCGCCGAGTTCGTATGGCACTGATAATTTATCCGGAGAGAAAGCAGTCAGGATACCGATAATAAAGGATATTCAGGTAAGCCAACGTCCCCTGCACATACTACTGTGCACCTTTAATTACTCAAAACTCTCTGCGGTTAAACATCCTGTCAAATGGTCCGACCACTACAGGGGACTATGGTAAATTGCTCATTCTTGAAGTAAAGTCAACCCCGAGATTCGAAATTCTGCTACAGGGAGAGGCTGGCCGAATTTCGAATATGGATAAAACTTCTGCCTGCAATCGCTATGGCAAGCAGATCTGAAAAAAATAATCCCGGATAAACATGCTTACTAAAGATTTGAAGAAAGATATTAAGAAGGTCACGGCCAGATACCCTGCACTGATAAACGACTACTACAATGAACTGGCCAGTATCGCTGGAACACCGATCGTCAGGCAGGTGATGCCCGACATTGAGGAGTTATCGCCCGACAATGAGATGATGGCTGAAGATCCCGTGGGCGAGGATCTTTACTCCCCTGTACCAAACCTGACCCATCGCTACCAGGACAGAGTGCTCCTGCTCATATCCGATCGCTGCCCTATCTATTGCCGGTTCTGCACCAGGAAAAGAAAAGTAGGCCGGTCACTGCGCGTTACTGATGAAACAGTTCGGGAGGGGATCGATTACATAAAAAAGCATCCCGGGATCAGAGACGTGCTTCTATCGGGCGGCGACCCCCTCATGCTGGAAAATGAACGGCTGGATCAGATCCTTTCAGAGATCAGGGATATCCCCCATGTGGAGATCCTTCGGATCGGAACACGAGTCCCGGCCGCATATCCGGAAAGGGTATCGGCTGATCTTGCAGCCTTGCTCGGCGGCTTTTCGCCCCTGTACATTCATACCCACTTTAATCACCCCGCCGAGATAACCACCCAGTCCAGGGAAGCCTGCAGAGTTCTTGCCGATGCCGGGATCCCTCTGGGTAACCAGACCGTCCTTCTGGGGGGCATCAACGACGACCCCGATACATTGGAAAAACTTTTCAGGGAACTGCTCCTGATGAGGGTAAGACCCTACTATCTGTTCCAGATGGATGCAGTCAGGGGAACCAGGCACTTTAGCACCCCTCTCATGACAGGTGTCAGGATCATGGAAGAACTGCACAGAAGAACCTCTCCCATGGCCTTGCCCACCTTTGTTGTGGACCTGCCTGACGGCCAGGGAAAAGTCTTCCCGACCCACACTTCGATCCTCTTTCCAGGCACCCCGGAGCAGGCCATTATCACATGGGACGGGAAGGTGGTGCCATACCCGGACTGAGGAACGGTATGGGGGTGTCGGAGTATCGGGGTATCGGAGTGTCAGGGAAAGACCGCCTGACGCGGAGACGCGATGACGCGGAGACACGGGGGAAAGGCGGAAGAACTGTAACTAGGTATCCAGGTGAAAACTTGAATAGCCAGCCTGTCACGGCGACCGGTCACGGCATAGCCAAGGCGACGACGGAAGCTGAATGCGAAGACGGAAGTTCGACATGTGGGGGCATAGCATTGCCATCAGCGACGCCCCAAGAACGAAGACGGGTGGTATTCCTATAAAGTACGATAAAAGCTTTAACGCAGGGTACGCACCCCTCCCTTCGCCCTGCCTCTCCTCCTGGCTACTGGCTCCTGGATTCTGGCTCCGGCTCTAAACGCCCTGCGCCCTGTTTTCCTTCCCCCCCTCCATTTCTACTTCTACTTTCACTTCTACCGATCACGGTTCACGGATCACAGTTCACCCGTCTTCGCTTTCAGCTACGCCGCGGCAAGCGGATCGCGGATCACGGCTTTTAACCTTGTGAAACTTCTTGACAATCATTCCCTGCATAGGATAAAAACGCCAATAGTTAATTGTTTAATTAACTTTTTAATTTATCTAATTAGCAAAACAATACTGCAGCATAGCCAGAAAGGAGAAAGGCTCATGTACACAAAAATAGTACGAACCGTTTCGGTACTGGCCGTATTATCGGTTCTCCTCGTACCGGCAGCAGGCTGGGCAGCCTACGATCACAGCAAGATCGAAGGCCCCTTTGCCAGCGGCCCTGAGGTGACCAAGGCATGCCTCCAGTGCCACGATGATCAGGCCATGGATGTCATGAAGACATCCCACTGGACCTGGACCGTTAAGCAGAAGATCGAAGGCAGCGGCACCGTGGACAGAGGGAAGAAGAACGTCATCAATAACTTCTGCGTCGCGGTGACCTCCAACGAACCCCGATGCACCAGCTGTCACATCGGATACGGCTGGAAGGACGCTTCTTTCGACTTCACCGACAAAACAAGGGTGGACTGCCTCGTGTGCCACGACACTACCGGCAGCTACAAGAAAAACCCCATGGGCGCAGGCATGCCCAATGACGACGTGGATCTGCTTAAGGTAGCCCGGAACGTTGGCACCCCATCACGGATCAATTGCGGATCCTGCCACTTCTACGGCGGCGGCGGTGACAAGGTCAAGCATGGGGATCTGGACAGCTCCATGGGCAGCCCCTCCCTGGATCTGGATGTTCACATGTCTCCTGATGGGCAGGACATGAGCTGTCAGGGCTGCCACGAAGCTAAAGACCATCAGATCAAGGGCAACGCCCTGGTGGTTTCCCCCAGCGGTTTCAACCACCTGGACTGCTCCGCCTGTCACGATGGGGTACCCCACAGTGAAGGTCGCCTCAACAAACACATTTCCAGGGTGGCTTGCCAGACCTGTCACATACCCAGCTTTGCCCGAGAGTTCCCCACCAAGGTATTCTGGGACTGGTCAACAGCCGGCGAGGACAGGGATCCTGAAACCGACGCCAACGGCATGCCCACATATCAAAAGAAGAAGGGCAGCTTCCGCTGGGCTAAAAACATCGTGCCCGCCTATGCCTGGTATAATGGACAGGCTGGGGTCTACACCCTGGGCGACAAGATCGATCCCGAAGAGGTTACCTCTCTAAGCTGGCCCATCGGGAAAAAGAAGGATAAGGACTCAAAGATCTTCCCCTTCAAGGTCATGGAAGGACGCCAGCAGTACGACCTCAAGAACAAGACCCTCATCGTTCCCAAACTGTTCGGCAAGGGCGGTTACTGGAAGACCTACGACTGGAACCAGACCGCCAGGCTGGGCATGGAAGCCGTAGGACAGCCCTATAGCGGCGAGTACGGCTGGACCAATACGGTCATGTACTGGAAGATCAATCACATGGTAGCGCCAGCTGAAGATTCACTGGATTGTCTTGATTGTCACGGTGACGAGGGACGGATGGACTGGAAGGCCCTCGGTTACAAAAAGGACCCCATGAACTGATCCACGTAAACTGATAAAGCAAAAGGGGGGGAGGTTTATTTCTCCCCCCTTTTTTCATAACTTTATTAACAGTGCACTTAAGTGTATAAATCATCGAAGAGACAGATAATACTCCTATATCAACCTGGGAGAATAAACACATGCCCGAGTTCAAGTTGGAAGAGCTGAGAAATATTCAGGCCGAAGCCTGTAAAACCTTCGGTAACCCCAAGCGGCTCCTCATACTGGAATCGATCTGGGACAAGAAAATAACTTACAAGAAACTTCTTGAGATAACCGAACTGGACAAGGTCACCCTTACTCAGCAGACCTCCTTCATGCGCCGTAAAGGCATCATTAAAGGAGAACGCACATCTGAAGGTCTGGTCTTTTCGGTGTCAAACCCTAAAATTCTAGCGGCTTTCGGGCTTATGCGTGAAGTCGTGATCGACAAGATAAAGAAGGACAGCGAACTTCTGTCCCTTGTAACAAAGTAACGCCCCACCCCTTTCTTAACTGCACATTCTGTTTCCAACTGCTTTTTCTGGTCCTGGTTCCCGGGTTCACATACCTGTTTGGCTTCCGGCATGACGTCAGTTTTAAAACAGACTAAAGCCTTCCTCCACCCATCGCCAAGGCTATGGGTGGCAAGCTGCGCCCGAAGCCTGTCACGCCAGAGGCGTGACGACCTCTGCGTTCAAACAATGTCTGTTATTATAGAGATGCCACCCGTCTTCGTTCTTGGGGCGTCGCTGATGGCAATGCTATGCCCCCACATGTCGAACTTCCGTCTTCGCTTTTAGCTACGACGTGACAAGTCGCCGCGGCCTGAATGGCTGGATTCCGGCATGCTCCCCGAAAATGAAAGAGGGGCCGCCGTAAGGGCCGCCCCGCATATTGCATCTTGTATTGAAGATCTGTGCTTATTGGATCGTACCTGTAAAACCCGTCGGAGGACTGGGTGGAACTGCGCCAAAGGAAATGGCGACCTCGTTGCTGGGGCCGCATCCGCCATTATCGTCAGATCGGTTACCCGAACTGTCCACTGATACGCTGGTGAAGTACAGGGTGATGTTTTCTACCGAACCCACGTTGATACTGGCTGAAGTAGCCAGGGCATCATCAACGTTATGCTAATTGAGATAGGGGCCTCCAGGGGTCGTACCCCAGAGAACAACGTACCCGGCCAGATCGTCCAGGGTAGACCCGTCACAGGAAAAAACCGGCGGGTTCCAGCTAAGGGTTACGCTTGCGCCCTGAGCAAAGCATGGAAAAAACAAGAGCATAATCAGCGCGATGGTATACTTTGTCATGATAATCTCCTTTACTTTTTTTACATTTCAGATTTTTGACACACGAACGGGACACGCGGTGAAAGAAAACTGCGGTCCCGTTTTTAACTGCAGACTGGGTTTATTTAATTGAAGGTGTAGTTGATCTCGTTGGAAAAGTCGCTCTCGTTGCCGTAAATGTCGTAAGCCGTGACAGTGAGATAATAGGTCCCGGTTCCAAGATCACCGATCTCCGCCGTCGTATAGGAACCAACCGTGACAACCTGGGTATACTGTCCAGGCTGTGTCCCGTAGTGAAGTTTGTACCCGGCCAGATCATCAAGGGGACTGCCATCCTCGTTGGTGGTGGGAGCTGCCCAGCTGAGCATGAGGCTGTTTGTCCCCCCACCTCCGGTATCGATACCCCCAACACTGGCCACATCGCCGCAGCCCATGAGGGACAGGCTGACAAGGAATATCAGCGTACCTGTGATCAGAGCTTTTAACCTGCAATTTTTTCTGGCGATCTCCGTTTTCATCTTCGTTCTCTCCTTTTTTCAACCCCATTTTGAGGATGGAATATGCATACTGTTATCGCGGTCACTAAATTCAATAGGTGTGCCAACTTCAGAGGGGTTACTGAATATGGAAACTGACAAATTGTCAGTTTTCGGGATCCCTTGGATATTAGGGGTTTTCAGAAAATCAAAGTAACAACAGGTTACGAAAGCGTAACTTTTTTAGTAATTTAAAGGGCTACAGACTCGGATCGATCCATGGGGAGACCCGCAATTTTTTCATAGAAAACTTGAAAAGGTGTCAAAGTTGGAGAGGAGGAAGGGGGGAAGATGAAGGAGGAAGGTGGAAAATGGGAACGCAGAATGCAGAACGCTGAACGCAGGAGAAACCCTTGACTTGGCGACCCGTCTTCGTCCTTCGGACTTCACCGTGGCAGGCTGAGCGACTGAGCGAAAGGACAAGATTCAAAGCCAAAAACGTGGTTTCTATGAAAGCGACAGGTGCTGTCTCTCGCCCTTCGACAAGCTCAGGGCAGGCTGAGGACACTGAGAATACCTTTTTCTGGACAGGATCAACAGGATCTACAGGACCAGGTTTGGTAAAAAACCCTGTTAATCATGTAAATCCTGTCAAAACCACCCTTTGATCAAGTATCAGATTACCTACCACAAACAACGTCATTCCGGGCCGATCAACAGTCCATTTCTTTACTCTTCCTCCCCCTGCTTGGCACGGCGTAGCTTAATGCGAAGACGGCTGAGGGGGGCTTCAGAATGTAGGATAGGATTTCACCCTCCCCTCAATCCCCTCCCCTCGAGGGAGGGGAAGATTTCGGAAGAGGACTCCTGAGAGGAGGACCGAGGTGGGGGTGAAAGGGAAGACTCGGAGTCCAGTCGCACTTGCTTGCCACGTCGTAGCTGAAAGCGAAGACGGGTCATCGCGCTTGTCCGCCGTAGCCTTTGGCGAAGGAGGAAACCGTCACCCATGTGAAGCGATCCCGCTCTTTATAAAAAGAGACTAAAGCTTTAACGCAGAGTTTCGCAGAGCGACCGATCATGGTCGCACCGCAGAGGGCCGCAGCTTGTCATGGCGCAGTCACGCAAGTCGCATGACGAAGACGGAAGGAAAACGTTAAATCAGGGGGGAAGACACGAAATTCAGTGCAAAAGTGCACCCGCACCTATGGTGAGGCTTTCGTGCATGAATATTATGCACTACTGCACTTGCCGTTCTTCCACCTTCCACCTTCCTCCTTCACTATTCGTTATTTTCTTCCTCCTTCCTTTCTTTGATAAACCGTTCCCCTCCATTTCACCCCCCCATGGACATAGTAGAGAACCAGGGAACGGATGATGGTCCATACGAGAAGGATCGTACCGGCAGGGAAGGTCAGAAAATAGAATCTGCTGACCCCCATACCTCGAGAAGCCAGGGCATAAAGGAAAGCGAAGGAAACCCATACCCCCGCACCGGCTGCCACAGAAGGGATATTGATCCCGCTTTCCGGAAGGATCACATGAAGGAAGGGTAAAAGTCCTGGTACTGCGGTTATCAGTATCAGGGCAATGCAGCCGATCACCGTAAGAACCGGACTGTAATCGAAGCCCGCAAATGCGTTCTTCTCCAGACCTTTTATGAGGCCCCCTAACCCCTCGTGCCACCTGACCTGCAGGCAGCGCTCTCCGGAGACGACATACTGTTTCCCCCCGGACCTTTTGATAAGGCGACCCAGGAGAAGATCGTCCACCACCTCTCCCTTGATGGCCGAGTGGGTACCGGCTTTTTCATAGGCTGTTCGTCTGACCAGGTTGAAGGCCCCGATACCGGCAAAAAAGCTTGAACCCTGGATGGATGCTCTCCAGATCCTGAACCGGGACATAAGCAAGATGGCAAAATGTAATACAAAAACCCGTTCCCAGAAACTCTTTGTGACCATAAGGGGCGTGGCCACCAGGTGGTCTATCCCCTCACTTTTGCAAAACTGGACTGCCCGCGCCAGGCAGCCCGGCTGGAACACGACATCCGCATCGGTGAAAAGGATGAACTCCCCGGTGGTCACACTGTAACCCGCCTGCATGGCGTGGGTCTTCCCCAGCCACCCCTCGGGCACCTTGGTTATGTCCATCACCTTAAGTCTGGCATCCTGGCTTGCGAGACGGTGAGCGATGACCCCGGTTCCATCTGTTGATCGGTCGTTGACGAGAAGCACCTCCCCGCCCTCTGGAAGGGCCTTAAGGAGACTCCCCAGAGCCTGTTCGATATTCTTTTCCTCGTTGCGGGCCGGAACGACAACTGAAAGGCTCACATTGGCCGACGGCTGAGGCAGATCGGCCAGGTCCAGTCCCACCCTGGCGGCTATCCACCACTCAAGGGCAAGCTCCGCCCACCACAAAAAAGACACGACGCTAATGAAAGTGATAAATAGCTCCACAGCATCTAGGTAGCACAGTTAGAACCCCGGTCCAAAGCCCAAAGTCTAATGTCCAAAAGGGACAGAGTCATTATTATTGATTCGCGATTAGTAAAATCCTCTCTCTTCGTCATTCCGGACGCGACGAAGTCGTGATCCGGGATCCAGTGGCACTAGTGTAACAAATGCGACTGGACTCCGGGTCTTCGCTTTCACCCCCACCTCGGTCCTCCCCCCTCCGCAGGGGGAGGAAGAGTAAGGAACGGGGCTTATTGTTAGGCTCTGCCCGGAATGACGAAAGCTTATGATCTTATTCTGCGTCGGTGATCAGAATATTCTACGTTCTACATTCAACATTCTCCATCCAGCCCCACCCCAGACGGTTCTTCCTCGCTTCAGTCCGTGATATATTGGTGTAAACAGCCAATCAGATCAGGGGAGAGCACATGATGAGGTTTTACATATTCACAGGGGTCCTGTTTATCGCTTTGACAGCGGCGGCCTTGCCGGTTCACTCAAGCAGCCCCCTTCCGTTCACCAAGAGCAACCGATTCGCCTCCAATCTGCAGTACACAGGGGGGACCGGAACAGGGTACACCCTCGAACAGATCCGATGGGGGGATCACCATAATTTTGAACGGATCGTTCTGGAGTTCCGTTCGCCCCAACCAGACAGTGGAGAGGACCTCCCCCGAATGAAGGTGGAGACCGAATTCTACCCCATGGGAATGGCCATACGTCTGCCGGGTTCAAAGACCAGGAGTGAGGGTTCCCTTTTCACCGGGGACCTTTTCACGAAAAGCAAGCTTATATCCGGTGTCGACATTTTCGATGAATGCGAGGGAGGGCAGCACCTCACAATTATCCCTGCCCGCCCCGTTGAGTTCGAGGTGTTCACCCTTACATCCCCGCCCCGACTGGTCGTCGACGTGATGCTGAGCCGTATGCCGGCCATGAGGGAGGAGCAGAAGTATTCTGTGCGGACCCTTCCCCTGTACGGAGATCAGATCTGTATCCTCCTCGAAAAAGCTGCCGATACCGGGATCACTCCCAGGCTTATTACCGACGCCGACGGAAATGTTTTCGGGGAACTGGGGCTTTTCAATGAAGCGGACGAGGCCTTCGCCGCTTTGAACCGGCTTAAAGGGTCCCTGGGCGATCGGTTCTCACTGAGTGTGAAGTCGAGAGGGATGATGACGGTCCCGGCGGTTTTACCTTAAGCAGGGACACGGGAACGGAGGAGCGTGGGAGCGTAAGGCTATCTACGTGGCATAGCAAGTTTCAAGACCATTCGTCCCTCACCCTTTCGCCCCCTCACCCACTCCGATATCAGCATATATTAGGAGGCTGCGGGAGTAACGAACGGCTCGAGTCCGTAGGATTTTGACTGGCATTAAGGCTCAGGAGAAGAGTCCAGCCGTTCGATCCCGCCATCGGCGGGACAGATGGGCCCTTATCGTGAGCCGCATTAACCCTACCTAATATATGCTGATATACCCTTCCGGTTTCTCTATTACAAACAACAGCGACGGCGCCTGGTCCGGGTCAAAATCCCGGACATACTTGGCCTCGGTCAAGATACTCTCCCCGCCATGGGAAACAAAACCGGAGGCTACCATCAGCTCATAGGCCGTAGCATAACTGTACACCGCGTCGTATCCCCTGGTCCAGGCGATGTCAAGGGTACGCTTGAGGAGTTCAATCCCTATCCCCAGCCCCCGGGACTTTACCTGGGCATCCTCCCTCACAACAACAAAAGTGAACCTCATGACCTGCTTGTCTTGGGAAAAGGGGCTTCCCTTGGATGCATCAGGCGTGAAGGCCTGATAGCCGATCACGACCTTGCCAAGAAGACAGATCATGACCTTCCCACGGCATTTATCCAGGGAGGAAAAAACATCCTGCCAGGCCCCGAAATGCTTCCTTTGAAGGACATCTACCTGCTTGCGGTTTCGATCTTCATGCATAGTCCTGTAGACCAGAAGCTCATGGTCTTTAGCCCACTTCAACTGCTTGCGGGTGAAAGTTTTTGAAGGAAGTTTGCCAACCATAAATTAAAGGTTAAAGGGTAAAGGGGAAAGGTTCAAGGTAGAAAGTGAAAGTAAGGGGTACAGGGTCCAGGGTACAGGTTCCAGCAGTCAGCTTATCGATTCTACGTTCTACGTTCTACATTCTTTAAGGGATGATCTCCCCGAAGTCCCGGACAGAGAAAAAGCTCTCGGAATCCAGGGGTGACCTGGCGCTGCTGGAGTTTGAAACAAACACCAGATAGCGAATCCCGTATCCGTAGGCCGACCGCAAAACGGCCTCCGTATCCTCGCCAAGGAGGGTCCTTTCAGGGTTGAAGGGAACGACCTTTTGCAGTTTGTCCCAGAAGGCGGGATCCTCCTTGGGCATGCCTATCTCGTGGGAGGTGATAATGCCGTCGAACCGATGAGCCAGCGCCGTTCTTTCCATTTTAAGGTCCAGGGTCTTACCGTGGGCGTTAGTCACCATGAAAATCTCTTTGCCCGCGGCTTTCACTCTTTCCAGAAACTCGATAACGTTGGGATGGATAGCGATCAGGTGCTGAATTTTCCTTTTCAGAGCAGGGATGTCCAGGTCCAGTTGATGGGACCAGAAGTCAAGGTTGGCCCAGTCGAGAGTTTCCTCCTGGGACCTGTAGCGGGGCATGAGTTCCTCTACGGCCTCTTCTCCGGAGATACCGTTCTTAAGGGCGTACTGCGCCGGCACGAACTCCTCCCAGAAGTGGTCGTCAAAATGTTTATCCAGAAGGGTCCCGTCCATGTCCAGCAGGACCGTATCGATGTTGTTCCAATCGGGGGGTGTTTTATTCATATCTCATATCTCAAATCTCAGATCTCAGATCTCCGGAAAGCTGGAATGGTGAATATGGAATAGGGGAGGTGGAATGAGGGCACACTTGTTTTTTCTCCTCATCTTTGGGTGATACTGCTTTGTCGTTTGTCATCGCGAACCGCATTCTGTGTGAAGCGATCCCGATGCCTGAGATTGCTTCATCACGCCGATGGCGTGATTCGCAATGACACCGTTGGACATTGGGCGTTGGACGTTAACCTAATCTCTCCGCCCTGCGCACCTGGCGAGTCAGGCGAGCCGCCCTTCGCCCTGTCCCTCCAGACCCTAGACGCCAGACACTAGCCACTGGGATCATTCAGGATCCCGAGAGGGATCCTGAATGATCCCAAGGAACCCTGCAAGTGCCCAGACAGTCCCCAAAGCCAGGATCACCGAACCCAGGATCACCAGCCACACACCCGGATCGTAGTGGACCCTGAAGACGCCGCGGGGGGAATCAAGGAGCTGACCCAGGGTTATCTGGATACCTCCCAGCAAAGCCGAACTTTGCATCCCGGGAGCGTTGGAAAGGTAGGCTGAACCGGATACCCTCCCACCCCTGTCCCGAAGGAGAAGAAGGATCCCCGGGCCAACAGTTCCTCCCCTTCGCTGACCCTCCTGGAGGACGCCACCGATGGAAAGAGTGCGTCCATCCTTCAGAAAAGCATCCTGACCTGCTTTGACTGTCATCGCCCCGGAGGTGGAGGTGCCAAGGACACCGCCTGTCACACCCTGTTCGTAATCGTCAGGAGGGTATATGACTGTACTGCCGTGAAGAAGAGGGTGGTTGGTCCTGATAGTTCCCGCAGCGACCTCCCTGTCCCCTTCAAAAACGGTCACATCGCTGAGGGTATCCATAGGCCGGCCGCCCGGGGATTGTACGACCTCGAGATCGTTGAGCTTCAGGGAAACTCCCATCTCCTTTACCGGCACCACCTGGCCAGCTTCAAGGACAACCCTCGTGCGGGTGCCGAGGGAACTTCCCAGAACGAACCCGGCGAAGATCAAAAGAAACCCCAGGTGGACAAGGACCTCTCCGTACCCTTTTAGCCTTTTCCTTCTCTTTGCGAACCAGTTGACGGTACACAGGAGAAGGCTGATGACCATGATGTAGGAAAGGGCCACGAGGATATACACCCAGAGGGACACCGGGAAGGTCTTCGGCGCGACCTGTTTCATCCACAGGTTGAAGGGGTAGGAGTCCATCTTCTGCCAGAACTGGGGATCGTTGAAATAGGCTGCTATGGAGCCCCCGGCCAGGTCCACACACCACAAGATGGACAGGACAACGAAGGTCACCGGGTGGACTAAAACCGCCCACAATCTGGCCGCTATCGCTATATGCGGGCGGTTTTCAGTTCCAGGTTTCATGTTCCAGGTTCCAGGTTCATTCATTTCAACCAGGTTTCCTCAACATCATCGATCTCCCAATACGACTAGTACACTTCCTGTTATGCTCCCCACACCTGGAACGCGGAAGGTGGAACGTGGAACTCTCCTTCCGGGGCATCCTACTCCGGAAGAAGGGGGTGGGAGGTTGTAAACAGAAGTCCCAGACCCAGATAGGTGAACAGAACCAGGATAAAGCCGGCCACTGCAAGAACGTTCAGGGGCCACCCCTGCCATCTGGGCCGGTTCCGGACATGAAGCACTCCCGAATAGTAGAACCACAGGATCCACGACCACAGCCCCTTGATCCTCCATGTCCAGTAGGAACCCCATGCCAGATAGGCCCAGAGACTCCCGGCGATCATGCACCATGTGAAAAGTATGTAGCCGATATACAGGCTCTCGTCCATCATCCGGCGCTCGTTCCCCAGGGGCGAACCTGGCCAGTGGAAAGTCCTGTAGATCGCCATGAGGGCGGCAATACCGAACAAGCCATAGGCGGCAAAAGAAGTGGCAACGTGGATCAGGAAAAGAGGCGTGTCGATGGCGGGGGTCAGGGGCGCGACGTTCATGGGACCCTTGCCTGCAAAAAGCAGGGATGCCACAGTTAGCGCCATAGCCGCCGGCATGAAGGAGTCGGCACGGTATCGAAAGCTGAAATAAACAGCAACAGCCGCCACCCAAAGGGCCAGAAAGTGCTGTGTCTCGAAGAGACCTGTGACAGGCAGGTGGGATCCGGCGTTCCAGCGCAGAACGAGAAGGACCAGTTGTGTCACAACACCTGCAAGTGCCGCCAGCCTTCCCACGAAAAGGGGGAGCCGACGGACAAGCAGGGCCGCGGCTGAATAGATCGCCGCTGCCGCATAAAGGCCCAGGGAAAGGTTATGGAGGATGAAGGTCGTTTTTATCATGGGTCAGAATCCACCTTTTCGGAGGAGGATAATAACAAAGGAAAGTAGAAAGGGGAACCGCATCTACCACTTCCGTCATTCCGGGCAGAGCCTAACAATAAGCCCCGTTCCTTACTCTTCCTCCCCCTGCGGAGGGGGGAGGACCGAGGTGGGGGTGAAAGCGAGGACCCGGAATCCAGTGGCATTCTAATAAAAAACGATTAAAGCTTTAACGCAAAGTTGCGCAGAGGTTATCATAATGTCCAAATTCCAAAAACTGTCCACCGTTGACTTGTCCAGACGTTTGCGCTCTTTCCCCGACACTCCGCCACACCCATACGTCCATATTAGCTCTTTCCATCCCCTGTATCCCCTTCATCCCTGTTAACAGGTTTTGCCTGAGATCGCTTCGCATGGTATCGGCTTCCTCCTTCGCCAAAGGCTACGGCGGACAAGCGCGATGACCCATCTTCGCTCTGCGTTAAAAAGGCGTTTGCCCTATCAATGGTTATGATTACAGAATACAGGTAAACTATTGAATGACTTTCTCATGGAGGTGATTTTGGATAATCCCGGAAAGGTAAAAACGAACCGGCTGGCCGGATCCGGCAGCCCCTACCTGCTCCAGCACGCCGGAAACCCGGTAGACTGGCACCCCTGGTCCCCGGAAGTTTTCCTTAAGGCCCGATCCGAGGACAAGCCGGTCTTCCTGTCCATCGGCTACTCTACCTGCCACTGGTGTCACGTCATGGAAAAGGAGTCCTTCAGCGACCCGGAGGTCGCGGCCTTGATGAACGAGACCTTCGTGTGCGTAAAGGTTGACCGTGAGGAACGTCCCGATGTCGATCACCTCTACATGACCGTCTGTCAACTCCTGACAGGTTCGGGCGGCTGGCCCCTGACCATCGTCATGACCCCGGATGGGGAGCCGTTCTTTGCTGGCACCTATTTCCCCCGTGAGGATCGTTACGGCCAGCCGGGCATGATGCAGATCATCCCGGAGATCCGTGAGCTTTGGGAAGGTGACAGAGAGAAAGTGTACTCCAATGCCCGGGAGATATCCGAGGGAATTCAGGCCTTCATGGACCCTGACCTGCCAGCATCACCCGGCGGCCACCTTTCCGAGAGGACCTATCTCTCCCTGGCGGACCAGTACGACAGCCGTCACGGCGGGTTCGGCTCGGCCCCCAAATTCCCCGTCTTTTCTAACCTCCTGTTTCTTATGAGGTATTGGGGCAGGACCGGGGAAGAGCAGGCCCTTGCCATGGTCCGTCAGACCCTTGATGCCATGCGTATGGGCGGGATCTACGACCACATGGGATACGGTCTTCACCGCTACTCCACAGATGAAAGGTGGTTCGCCCCTCACTTCGAGAAGATGCTGTACGATCAGGCTCTGGCCGCCTTGACCTACACCGAGGCTTTTGGCGCCACCGGGGAGAAACAGTTCAGGGAGACGGCCGAGGAGATCCTCTCCTATGTTCTCCGGGACCTCCAGTCCCCGGACGGGGGCTTTTATTCAGCAGAGGATGCCGACAGCGAAGGAGAAGAGGGCAAATTCTACACCTGGACTGCCGGGGAACTCGACGAACTCCTGGACGAGGAAGAGGCTTTGGTGGTCAAAGAGGTCTACAATACGTCGGACGCCGGAAACTTCCTCACAGGACCGGGGCAGCCCACCGGGCGCAACATCCTCTTCCTGAACTTTGATGCCCATGACTCTGCCGGACGTCTGGGAATGAGCACGCAAAACCGGGATAAGATCCTGAACAGGGTCAGGGAAAAGCTCATGGCTGCCAGGGATTCTCGCGTCAGGCCCATGAGAGACGACAAGATCATGACCGACTGGAACGGGCTTATGATAGCGGCGCTGGCAAAAGCCGCCGGAGCTTTTCAGGAAAATTCCTACGCAGACGCTGCCGAAAAGGCTCTCGGGTTTATCCAGCGCAACTTGATGGATAAAAAGGGGGGACTGCTGCATCTACATTACAGGGAAGGGGAGGAGGTGGCGGCCTTTCTGGATGATCACGCCTACCTGCTGTGGGGCGTTCTGGAACTGCACCAGTACACATACCGGGCAGACCTGCTCACTTTTGCCCTCAGCATTGCCTCAGAGATGGTGGACCTTTTCGGGGATACTGAAAACGGCGGTTTCTTTCTCACCCCCGGTGATAACGACTCCCCCCTTACCCGCCAGAAGCCCTCCTTCGACGGTGCCATACCTTCGGGCAATGCAGTGGCCGCCATGAGTCTGCTCCGTTTCAGCCGTCTCACTGCCCGCCAGGACCTTGAGGAGGCGGCCCACAAAACCCTTCGGGCCTTTGCCACAGAGATAGAAACCGGCCCCGCCGGCTTTACCCATATGATAAGCGCTCTTGATATGGCACAGCACGGCACCGCGGAGGTTATCATCGTTGGAGACCCTCACAAGGATGATACGAAGCAGTTCATCCACACTCTGCAGCGTTCTTACCTGCCCGCCGTCACCGCTGCACTGTTTGACCCCGGGGCACCGGACCCTGTTGTTCAGGAACTTATCCCCTACGCATCGGACATGAAAACCGTGGACGGCAAAGCCGCGGCTTATGTCTGCAGACACTTCGCATGCCTCGCACCCACTACCGATCCCAAGGAGATGTTAAGAACCTTGGCCAGGAGGAAGGGTTCCTGATCGTGAAAATGGGCGTTTCCAACCTGATGTCAAAACAAGCCCTGGGCGCCGCCATGGCGGCAGCGGCACTGGCCATTCTGGCTTCAGGGGTGCTGCAGTCCCCCGCCCCGGTCTTTGGTGATCCTTCCGGTGCAATTCTGTTCAGAGAAGAGTTCAATACCCTGGAAAAGTGGAAACCGCTCAAGTTCAGAAATATTGAAAACATGAGCTCCTACACACTGGATCAGCAGGAGGACGGGGAGAGTTTCGTCAAGGCACACAGCAGCAGCTCGGCCTCAGGAATGATCTGGCTGAATGAATTCCATGTTTACGAGTATCCCCTGATCCGATGGCGCTGGAAAGTTTCCAATGTTTACAGCAAAGGGGACGCCCTGCAAAAGGCGGGGGACGATTATCCCGTGCGTATCTACGTCATTTTCAAGTACGACACCAAAGATCCCCGGGTAAAAAAGAAGTTCAAATACGGGCTGGCGAAACTCCTTTACGGGGAATACCCTTTCTATTCAAGCCTGAACTACATATGGGCCAACCGGGAGCACCAGCAGCGGTTTATACCCAACCCCTTCGCCAAAGAAGCCATTATGATCCCCTTGCGATCCGGTTTTGCGCTTGCCGGCCAGTGGCTTACCGAGGAGCGTAATATCCTGGAGGATTATCGTGAGGCGTTTGGGGAGGACCCCCCGGCAACAGCCGGTCTGGCTTTCATGAACGACTCGGACAACACGGGGGAAGCTTCCGAGTCGTGGATCGATTGGATCGAGATATTTCGAGATCAGAATGTAGAACCCAGAACGCAGAACACAGAAGTTGAAAAATGAAAAACGATTAGAAACACGCCTCAGTCCACGCTTTGCCGCCCTTTATTGTTATTCTACGTTCTACAT
This sequence comes from bacterium, assembly GCA_029210965.1. NCBI lineage: Bacteria > bacterium. The sequence goes on from JARGFZ010000011.1 coordinate 29,884, forward strand.
TCTGCATTCTGCTCTTCTTGACACCCCACCACCCTCCTGCTAGGAAGACAGCAGGGAAATTAATTTTCTATTCCCTATTCCAAAACCCAAATGCACCGGACCTTAAAGCTTCCAGGAAGGGTCCAGATGCAAGGCCAGAATCCTGAGGAAACCGGAGGCGTATATGCCGACATACGTCGAGGCTTTCCGAAGGGTGATAACGCAGCAGATGATGTGCTATTGAGGGCCGCCCCTAACTTCTGAAATATTTGAGGATTACCGAGGAGAAATTACGACGTAGATAGCGTGCTATTGACGGCCGAACCAACACTTTTATTGAAAATTAAGGAGTAATTCATGAGTAATATCGAGATTCTAGCCATTAACACAATTCGTACATTGTCTATGGACGCCGTTCAAAAAGCCAACAGCGGCCACCCCGGCATGCCCATGGGAGCGGCCGCCATGTCCTACGTCCTGTGGACCAGGTTCATGCGTCATAACCCGAAAAACCCCCAGTGGCCCAACCGGGACAGGTTCATCCTTTCGGCCGGGCACGGTTCCGCTCTGTTATATTCCCTGCTTCACCTCACCGGTTACGACCTGTCCATGGAGGACCTGAAGAGCTTCCGCCAGTGGGAATCCAGGACACCAGGTCACCCGGAGAATTTCAAGACTCCGGGCGTTGAAGTCACCACCGGGCCTCTGGGCCAGGGGATAGCCAACGGAGTGGGCATGGCCATTGCCGAAGCGCACCTTTCCGCAAAGTTCAACAGGCCCGGCTACGCAGTCCTGGAACACTTCACCTACGTTATTGCCAGCGACGGCGATCTCATGGAGGGTGTCGCTTCCGAGGCCTGCTCCCTGGCCGGACATCTGGGGCTGGGCAAGCTCATCGTTCTTTACGATGACAACCACATCTCCATTGACGGTTCCACCGACCTCGCCTTTACCGAAGACCGAATGGGTCGATTTTCAGCTTACGGCTGGCACACTCTGGAAGTTGCCGACGGCAACGACACCGATGCCATCGCCAGAGCCATTGAAAAGGCACAGGGGGAGGAAAGCAGACCGTCCATCATCGCCGTCAGGACCCACATCGGTTACGGCAGCCCCAACAAGCAGGACACATCGGATGCCCACGGATCTCCCCTGGGTGAAGAGGAGATCCGCCTCACCAAGGAGAAGCTGGGCTGGCCTGTTGATCGATCTTTTTATGTCCCGGAAGAGGCCGCGGCCCATTTTAAAACGGTGGCCGATACCGGGAAGAAGGAAGAGGCCACGTGGCAGGGGATCTTCTCCGCCTACCAGAATGAGCACCCTGACCTTGCCGCCATGTGGAAACAGATGTGGAGCGCCGAACTGCCCCAGGGCTGGCAGGAAGCCCTTCCCGACCTGTCCGGACAAAGCATGGCCACCCGGTCGGCCTCGGGGAAGGTCATTAACGCCCTCGCCCCCATACTGCCCAGGCTCATGGGAGGGTCAGCTGATCTGGCCCCTTCCAATAACACCATGATCACAGGTGAAGGGACCTTTTCGAAGGAAAACAGGCTGGGGAGGAACTTTCACTTTGGAGTCCGGGAGCACGGCATGGCTGCCATCGCCAACGGGATGTCCCTCCACGGCGCGCTGCACCCTTACGTCGCCACCTTCATGATCTTCTCGGATTACATGAAACCGGTCATCAGGCTTTCGGTCCTGTCCCGATGTCCCGTCACTTTTATTTTCACCCACGACAGTATAGGGCTCGGGGAGGATGGCCCCACCCATCAGCCCATTGAACAACTGGCTGGCTTAAGGGCCATTCCAGGACTCATCGACATCAGGCCAGCCGACGCTTCGGAGACAGTGGAGGCCTGGAGGATCGCCCTTGAGACCAATGAACCCACCGCACTGATCCTGAGCCGCCAGAACCTGCCTGCCATCGACCGGACGGTCCACCCATCTGCAAGGGCAATAGAAAAGGGCGCCTACGTCCTCGCCGAGACCGGGTACGATCAAAGAGCCATCATTATGGCATCCGGTTCGGAGGTGGACCCGGCCCTGAAAGCCATGGAGATCCTGGATGCCAAAGGGATCCACGTCCGTGTCGTTAACGTAGCCAGCTTTGAACTTTTTGAACGGCAGTCCGAATCCTACAAGCGCGAAGTACTGCCCCGCGAGATAACCGCCCGAGTCGCCGTGGAAGCTGCCTCATCTTTCGGTTGGGATCGCTACACTGGCACCGACGGCAGGATCATCGGCATCGACCGGTTCGGTTCCTCCGCCCCCGGCGGCCTGAACATGGAGAAGTTCGGGTTCACAGCGGAGAATATTGCGAAAATTGTTGAAGAACTTCTTCAAGACTGACTAAACGCAGAGGAAGGCTTCAACCTGGGGTAAAAACCGGTTACCATAAATGCGATATTTTTTACCGCAGGGTACGCCCTTCGACAAGCTCAGGGCAGGCTGAGAAAACCTGAAAAAAGGTTCGCAGGGGAAAATTATTTCCTTATATTCAAATTTCACTCTGATCGATCAGATTATCTCTGCGTTCTCTGCGCCTCTAGTGAGTCATTACGCCAGTGTTTTGATGGGCGTGACGAACGAGCGAGAGAAATTTTATTTTGAGATCTGAGATTTGAGATCTGAGATTATTCCAGACACTTTACACACTAGACCCTGGACACCTGGATACCTGGATACTTATGTATCCCTTCCCTATTCCTCCTTCCCTATTCCTTCTTCACTCAAAGGGACCGCTCATACCTTGCTGCCCTGGCCACCTCCCTGTCCAGCACTTCCTTAAAGCGACGATGGTTGAACAACCCCGTCAATCCGTCTCGAATGACAAGTTCCTTAAGCTCCTGGTTGGACTCCTCCATTTTCAGGTTGTTCTGCTCAAGATGCTCCATGAGGCCGCGTTTCTCATGGAGAAGAGCGATCTTGTGCATGCCCCGGTTGACGACCTCGGTGACTGTTTCCAGATCCTGGAACGGTTTGAAGATGTAATCGAAGGCGCCGGCCTTGACAGTGGCCACCGCATTGTCTAATGAGGCGTGGCTGGTGATTATGATGACCAGGGCATGCTCATCCAGTTTTTTGACCTCCCCTGATAGCTGGACCCCACTCATCCCCCCCCATCCTGATATCGGTGATCACCAGGTGGTTCGGATCCTCCCTGAAAACCTCCAGGGCCGCTTCACCGCTGGGGACAGCAACAACGCTGAACCCCTCGTCGGTGAGATGCTCCTTCAGCATGTTCCTGATGACTGCCTCGTCATCGGCAATGAGGATCTTGATCTACTCCTTCACCCTGCTCCCTCCCCGCTAGCCCGCATTATTCATGATGGTGATGAGATGTGAGCTAACTGTTTGGCAAATATGGATAAATGGGAATGGCACGATAAACATCATGAATTATGCGGGGTTGTCCGGACATAGTCACGAGAGGAGTTTTTCGTTCCGGCAAGGCGACTGTCCAGGGAGCGCGGAGGCATACTTTAGTATTCCGCACAAGCGAACGACACAGCAACGCCGCCAGAACGGAAAAGAACCTCGTGAATAGTCCGGGCTAGGTGCTCTTACCCTTTTGCAGTACCTGTCAAACTCTTTTAACCCTCCAATACCAAAACACAAAGGCGAGTTTAACAGGGATGAAGGGGATGAAAGAGATGGGGAAAATCTGTGCAGAGTGCAAAGTGCAGGGTGCAGAGAAAAAATAAAATCCAATGTCCGAATTCCCAAAACTGCCCACCGTAGACTTATCCAGACGTTTGCGCTCTTTCCCCGGCACTCCGACACCCCTATACGCCCATATTAGCTCTTTCAATCCCCTATATCCCCTGTATCCCTGATAGAAAATCGAATTTTAAATCTCAGATCCCGGATCTCAAAAACCCGAGATCGCTTCACATAGGTGACGGTTTCCACCTTCGCTTCCACCGTCGCTCTTCGAGCTATGGCGGACAAGAAAGCTATGGTGGACAAGCGCGATGACATAAGCGTATGTCATTGCGAGCCCTGTGTCTTTTCAGTGGGCGCGGCAATCTCGGCTGGATACCCGGTTACCTGGATACATGAGCATTACCTCCTTGCTTCCAGGCTCCCTCGCCCCCACGCCGTGTCTCCCCGTCACCGAGTCACCCTATCAGGCGGTATTTCGCCAGATCGATGGATCAATCCTGCTGCGTGATACAAACGACCCGGTTGCGACCCCGGCTTTTGGCCCGGTAGAGAGCTTCATCCGATTTTTCTACCACGGAAGAGGCATCCCCGCAGTCTGCGGGAAATTCGGCCACACCGAGACTGACGGTAACTTTTCCAAGGGGCTGTGATTCCCTGCCCTGGAACGGGTAGTTCTCCACCTGGGCCCGGATGTCCTCAGCCACCAGGGTACCGGCCTTTCTGTCTGTTTCAGGAAGCAAAACCGCAAACTCCTCCCCACCGTACCTGGCGGAAGTGTCCACGTTTCGAAGGCGGGTCGTAATAATGTCAGCCAGGGTCTTTAGCACCTCATCCCCCGCGGGATGCCCGTGGGTATCGTTGTAGTTCTTAAATTGATCCACATCCAGCATGAGCATGCAAAGGGGCCGATCGTACCTTTCTGCCCTGGTAAGCTCTCTGTCCAGAACATCCTTGAAGTGGCGATGGTTGAACAATCCGGTAAGCCCGTCGCGAATAGCCAGCTCCCTGAGCGCCTCGTTGGACTGCTCCATCCTCAGGTTGCTCTGCTCCAGGTCCTCCAGGAGCATACGATTTTGATGGAGCAGGGCGACCTTGTCCATGGCGCGCGTGACGACCTCGGTGACCAGGTCCAGATCCTCGAACGGTTTGAAGATGTAATCGTAAGCCCCTGCGCGCAGGGTGGTGATGGCGGAATCTAAAGAGGCGTGGCTGGTGATCATGATGACCATGGCATCAGAGTCAAGTTTTTTGACTTCCTCTAATAGCTGGACCCCGCTCATCCCGCCCATCCTGATATCCGTGATCACCAGATGTGCCTGATCGTTTTTAAAAACCTCCAGCGCCTCCTCGCCGCTGGGAACAGCCACTACGCTGTACCCTTCGTCGGTGAGGTGCTCCGTCAGCAGACTCCTGATGATCTCCTCGTCATCCACAACCAGGATCTTGAATTTACCCTTCACGATGCTCCTTCCATGAGGGGACCCATGCCCCTTTGCAGCCTGCGTTCCGGACTTGACCTTCTTTCATTACTGCAATTACAGTATTTGTAGCTTTTTTCCCCCGGTGAGGCAACACCCCAGAGAACACTCCACGGAATCCGCCAGGGACTGTTGATAACGTCAGATAACGTTGGCCCGGTCAAAGCCCGAACACCTTTGACCTTATAACAGCACCATTTTTCAAGTAAAACTCGAGAAAATTCAAAAGTATGAAAAGGAAAAAACCTGTGCCAGCATGTTACAGATTTGTAATCTAGGTGCAGATAAGCTTCTTTCACTGTGGAGTACAAAATGAAGTTTTCCTTCAAAACCACAACCAAAAAAGCTGTTGAAGCGATACTTGTGCTGTCCCTCGTCCTGCTTTTCTTCCTGGCGATCCTGTTTACTCTCAATAAGGTGTTTCCCACTGGTCTTAAACTTCTGAACCTTGTCAGACCAGGGGCGCAAGACTCTTCACCTTACAGTGATCATCTCGCATCGAGGGAACTTCGATTAAACACAGGCACAGGAGAGTTCGGTCTTGGCGACGGAGACACAGTCACCGCTGTCCTCTCCAGCTTGAACAACCAGGTGAAGGCAAAGCGCGCCAACCAGATAGCGTGGCAGGGCGCCGAAAAGGGGATGACCTTTCACGACAGGGACGCCATCCAGAGCTTTAGAAAAAGCTTCGCCACCGTCTTCTTTAAAAAGGGCAACTTCCTGGAACTTCATGAAAACTCCCTCATCGTATTGAGGAGCCTGGAACGGGACGTTTTCATCCGGGAAAACCACATGACCGTAGTCCTGGTGAACGGGCAGCTCAACGGCCGGATAGGGATACAGGATCAGGAAAATTACAACCTTGAGGTTATCGCACCCGGGGTTGTCGCTCGAGCCCCCTCCAGGGGCAATAAGGATCAGCCATCCCAATTTCAGATGTCAGTGGGGCCTGATGACACCTCCATTCTCACCGTCCACGAGGGAACCGTTGATTTCCTTATTGATGGAAAGACAATAGGAGTAGGCACCGACCAGGTCGTCAAGATCCAGCCTGGCAAAGCGCTGGTTTACCTCCGTCCGCCGCCCCGGGCGCCAGCCCTGACCTCTCCGGCAAACGATGAGACATTTACCGTCCGTGACATCCCACCCAGAGTGTCCTTTGGGTGGCACAAGGGCGGCAATGTCCAAGGTTACCACTTTGTGCTGGCAAGGGATCCCGGCTACCAGGATATTTTCTACGAAGGCAGGTTCGAGGATAACCAATTTTTCCACGGGAACCTGAACCAGGGGGATTATTACTGGCGAGTAAGTTCCGTCAGCAGCAACGGAGAGGGTGCATTCGGCCGTGCACGGCACCTTCGTTTGATTTAGGACCTCGAACTGCCCACCCTTGTGGTTAACTATAATAGTGACACCGTAGAGGATGGCGACAAATTCGAACTGAGAGGAAGAACTGACCCGGATGTCAGGATCTTTGTAGGAGGCATTCCTGTAAAGATAGACGAGAGTGGGGAGTTCGTGCATGACCTCTTTTTAAAACGCGGGTTTAACGTTATCGTGGTGGAAGCGGTGGACAAAGTGGGAAACGTGAACTATTTTTCCAAGGTCGTTAACGTGGAATTCTAGGAAACCCGAAATTACTGCGGGCCTGTTTTTGATCTACTGCATTACGGTTCACCTCCCTTGAGGGGGAGGAAGGAAGTTGAAGGATGATCATTCAGAAAAGAGAGGAACAGGCAAACAGATGAGCAAACAGATAAGCAAGCAGCTTTTCATACCGCTCAGGTTCAAGATCCTGGTTGCTCTTCTCCTTGGGATCGCGATCGTAGTTGGTGTGATCACCTTCACCATGGCCAACCTGTTCCACAAAGACAAGATAGCCTATATCAACGACCTCATCTCCTCAAACACCATCCACACCGCCCAGGAAACGTACGCCCTGATCCAGAATTACCATGAAAGGATCAAGACTATCTCCAGGGTGGCCTACGATGTCGGCGTAACCCAGGACAAAAAATCAAGAATGCTCGATAACCTCTTGCTGGACTTTCCGGAGATGTTGGCCCTCACCTTTTATGAGGATGGGATCGAACAGATCTCCGTTCTCGATGAACAGGTACTAACATCTGCCGGACTGTCAAAAGACGAATTCAACACTCACCGCACCCAGAACCCGATCACGTCCCTGGACCTTGACTCCGAACAAGTGTACATCTGGAACTCAACCTTCAGCGAAGCGCTTCCTCTTATGACCATGGTCAGCACCATAACGATCCCGGGACTGGAATCCGAGCTTGTTCTGGAAGCCATAATCCGTACGGAAAGGCTCATGTCCGTAGTCAGCCGGTCCGTCCTTTTCGAGGCTTTCATCCTCGAAAAGGACGGCCGTATTCTAGCCCACAGGAACCCTCAGCGGGTCCTTACCCACAGCCTGGAGAACTGGCGTCCGGACAAACAGGACCTGCCGGTAGGATCGAGGCTGGCCGCTACCTTCGAATATGTCGTGGATGGGGTTGAAATGATCGGGGGATTTGCGCGGGTGGAGATCAGTGACCTCATGGTGGGAGTACAGATCCCTAAAATGGCGGCGTTTCTGAGCACCAGAAAGCTCATCGACAACCTTATTATTATTTCCTTCATCATCCTTCTTACAGCGGCGACCATCGCCCTTATCTGGTCCTACGGCCTCACCCGGCCACTCATAAGGCTTACCAAGGCGGCCCAGGACATCGGAAGGGGAGAGTTTGGAGTTTCCCTGAAAGCAACCTCCAGGGACGAGATCGGAAGCCTCACCCGGTCCGTGAACCACATGGCTTACGAACTTAGCGATCGTGAGAGGGCCCTGGAGGAGGCTAATTCCGCTCTCATCCAGTCCGAGAAAATGTCCGCCTTCGGGCAGCTTAGCGCCGGCATCGCTCACGAGGTAAAGAACCCCCTGGCCGGGATCCTGGGCTATACCCAGCTCTCACTGAAAAAGATGGAAGACGACCCCGCTATTTACAAGAACCTGAAGATCATCGAGCAGGAGACCAGGCGCTGCAACTCCATTATCGAAAACCTTATGAAGTTCGCACGGCAGGACAAACTGGAACTCAAACCCCTCACCCTGAACGATGTTATCGAGGATTCCCTTGTCCTCGTTGACCATCAGATGGGCATAAACCAGATAACCCTTGAAAAGAACCTGGCTGACGGCCTGCCCAACGTGAAGGGGGACGCCAACCAGCTCATCCAGGTACTGATGAACCTCATGATCAACGCCCAACAGGCCATGGACGGGGGAGAGGGAACCGTTACGGTCACGAGCGGTTCCCCCAATGCCGGCGTTGTCGAGATAAGGGTCGCGGACACAGGTCCGGGGATGCCTGAAGAGGTCAGTCAGAAGATCTTCGAACCTTTCTTTACCACCAAAGCGGCCGGTAAGGGCACTGGCCTTGGCCTTGCCGTGACCTACGGGATCATCAAGGACCACGGTGGAAATATCAGGGTCGAAAGTAAACCTGGGCAAGGGGCGACATTTATCATCACCCTTCCTGTGACAACGTCGGCAGCTTCTGAGGACACCTCGGAAGATATTTCCGGGGAATCACCTGACGACCCTCAGCAGGCCGGGAAAGAGGGGGGGGCTCCCGACCTGGCGACCGAGCGACCTGGCGGCTAAGCGACTTTGCGAAAGAACAAGATCAAAAGCTGAAAATGCGGTCTATATAAAGACGATGCTTTGATACTACTGTATGCGTGCTCTTGTTTTTCAACGCACTACGCACTACGCACCACGCACTAAGCACTGCTCTATTCCCTTCCCCCACTCCCTTCCCCCACTGTTTCAAATATTTAGTCCAGGGTTTATACTTATATGTCTGTTTTCGGTTCCAACCTTGATAGGGTCGCAAAAAGTCCATTATTGGCTTTTTGCTCCACGGAAAGCGAAAAATGTCATTTTCGCTTTCCATACAAATCAATGACTTATACTGCAGGTCATTGATTTGGGCGCCCCGACAGGGGCGCATTGATGACTTTTTGCGAAGTCATCAACCTTGCACGTTCATCTTAACTCAAGTTTTCACAGTATTTGGGGATACCGTTATGAGAACCAGACCTGCCCTTTCAGTTTTTGTCCTGACTGCCTTATTTTCAACTTTTTCGTTGGCAGCGATCCAACATTCCCAGGCGGCTGGCAGAAGGGGATCCGATGTTCAGATCTACAGTCTCCAGACCCTTATCAACCAGGCCTACCAGATGACCCTGGAAGGAGCCAGCCTGGTCATACTTGACCAGATGGGCAAAGGGGGAGTTTTCGAAGGGGTGATCAACAAGCGGGGCTGGAGCATGATCGACCTGGGTGAACGCATCATTTCGGAGGTTGTGAACGGTGAGGAAATCAAGCAGTTGATAAGTGAGGGGAAGGGCAGCGATCCGCTCTTAAACAACGTTAAGGAGAATGCAGCCCAGATCCTGGAAGCTGTGGCCGGGATACGTACATATCTCAAAACGGACTCAGCCGAACCCCGGCTATCCCAGATGCACTCACTTTTCACCCTGCTCAATCATGGTATGAAGATGGCCACTGACGGTGCTGACATGATCATGCTTGGCAGGATCGGTGAACCTGGGGGAGCCAAGGACACCTTGCAGAAACATGGGCGAGCCATGATGCAGGACGGACGGGTCCTGATAATCCGGCTATCCGACAACGATACCATGAAGGATCTTCATAAAGCCGGCTACACCATCCAACAAAATCCCGCCATGGCCTCCCTGCACAACTCCATCACGCAAGCCCTCAGGATAATCGACCGGTTGGCGAGAATGTAGTGCTCTAAAAGCAGTGTTTAGTGTCTGGGGTCTGGAAAAAGCAGAGCGAAAAGCAGGGCGTAGGGTGGAGGGCGGAGGGCGTGGAAAAGCTGGAGTCAGGAGCCGGGAGCCAGGAGGAAGAACTGTATCGGAGTGCCGGAGTAATCACGCCTTTGGCGTGAAAGGCTGTGTATCGGGGTAAGTTCTGGAACTTGAAACCTAAAACTTGACACCCGAAACTTGAAATCTGAACAACGGGTCACGGAATCTATGAAAAAAACGATTGCCTCATACGTGCCCGAGCTTATCGCCCTCAGGCACGACCTGCACCAACACCCGGAGCTGGGCTTTGAAGAAATATGGACCGCCAAAACCGTGGCCGGGGTGCTGGAAAGGTACGGTTTGGAGGTGCACACGGGGTGGGCGAAAACCGGCGTCCTTGGCATTCTCAGGAAAGGAAGTTCAACCAGGACTATCGCTTTGCGGGCCGACATGGATGCCCTCCCTGTACAGGAAAGGTCCGACCTTGAATATCGCTCCGTCAACAAGGGGATAATGCACGCCTGCGGTCACGACGGGCACATGGTTATGCTGCTGGGCGCTGCTCGATACCTGGCGGAAAGAGGGGACTTTGACGGGACTGTGGTTTTCATTTTCCAACCTGCCGAGGAGGGCGGCGGCGGCGGGCGCCTCATGGTGAAGGAGGGGATAGTAGAGACGTTCGGGATCCAGGCTGTCTACGGGATGCACAACCGCTCCGGGCTGGAGGCCGGATGGATCTCCACCCACACCGGACCCATAATGGCGGCCACGGACAACTTTGAGATCATCGTAAACGGCGAGGGAACCCACGCAGCTCTTCCTCACACCGGGGTGGATCCCATCGTCACCGCTTCTGAACTGGTAACCTCCCTTCAGACTGCAGTAACAAGGAAGATCGAAGCTCTTGATAGCGTTGTGCTATCAATCACACAGTTCACCTCGGGTACCACCTTCAACATTATTCCGGATGACGCCCTGCTAAGAGGCTGCACACGGTATCAGTCAACCGAAACAGGTGTATTGCTCAGAGAGGCCATGGAGCGCATAACAGCCGGAGTGTGCGCTGCCCACCATGCCCACTATTTCTTCAACTACATGCCCGGTTACCCGCCCACCGTGAATACTCTCACCGAAACCGAAGCCGCGGTCCGGGCTGCCAGGAAGGCTGTGGGGGCGGAAAATGTGGACGATAACTGCTCCCCTCTTATGGCCTCTGAAGACTTTTCCTATTTCCTTGAAAAGATCCCCGGGTGTTACATTTTCCTGGGTAACGGCACTCACACCCAAAGCCACAGGTCTGATTACGATTTTAACGATGAGATCATCCCTGTAGGGGTCCGCTACTGGTGCATCCTGGTGGAGCAGGAATTGGGGGGAATACCAGGACACGGCAACTCGGAGACGCGGTGACACGGTGTTCATTATCAGATCTCAGAAGTTTAATCACATAACTCAGCTTCAAGATTTTCATCGCTTTTAATTGCTGAATCCCGGGTCTTCAGATCCTCCCCTGGCATTGAATTTTTCAGGGTCCTCATTTTCCTATGTGGTGAAAACCATCGCCTCTATAGCATTCGGGATCACTTTTTAAGCTAAGGGCACAAGTCACACGGGGGACGCTTTTGACAACAGTATGCCGTTAACATACAAAATCTTTTCATCCGGCCGCCACATATGATAATATGCAAGCTGTTTCGCTTTTTACCCTTACGATTAAAAAAAACATGACTGAAAAAGACGTTTCAACTCGCGCACTTAAAATTCTCCTTGTTGAGGATGACGGATTTCTTCTCAGGACGATATCTGACTATCTCAGCGCCAGGGGGATGGAGGTACAGACCGCCTCCAACGGCAGGGAGGCCATCGACCACCTTTCAGCGGGCCCCATTGATCTCATTCTGACCGACATTATCATGCCTGAGATGGACGGCATCGAGTTGCTCAAATATGTTAGGAAAAGGATGCATGACCTTCCCGTCATCATCATCACTTCTTCCGATGACATCAATTACAGCATTGAAGCTCTGCGAGCCAACGCCAACGATTACATCCTTAAGCCGATTCCCATGGAGGAGTTGGCCACCAGGATCGCCCTGACCTTCATGAAAACGGAAGCCCTCAAAAGAGAAAAAGTACAGCAGTTCCGGATGGTTGAGAAGGTAATGGAAAAGGATAAGAGGGTGGAGCAAACATTCCTTCGGTCCATTCGATCTTTCATTAACGCCATCGAGGCAAGAGACCGCTACACCAAGGGCCACTCCATCCGCGTGTCTGACCTGGTAGAGCAGCTTTTGAGAAAGCTCGGCATCAACTCGGACATATCCTACGACATCGCCCTCGCGTCCCAACTGCACGACATTGGCAAGATGGGTGTCAGTGACATCATCCTGAATAAGCACGCAGGGTTGTCTAACGACGAGTTCCACATCATGAAAACCCATCCGGAAGTAGGATATTTCATCCTCAAGCCCATCCTTTCCGAGAAGGGGCTCAAGGGAATCCTGCACCACCATGAAAGATGGGACGGAGAAGGATATCCCATGAACCTCTCAGGTCAAGAGATCCCATTGGGCGCCCGCATTATAAACCTGGCCGACTCCTTCGACGCCATGGTTTCGGACCGCAACTACCGCCGGTCAAAGGACGTTCCCCAAGCACTGTCTGAGGTCGAAAGGTGCGCAGGCACCCAGTTCGACCCCGATCTGGTGCCTGCATTTGTAGAGGTCGTTCGTGAAAACCACCGTAAGGAAATGGAAAGGGCCGCAATCAGCATTGTTCCATCACCAGACGATCTGCCGGCTGCCGTTATCGCCGGTCACCGTAACTCTTTCTGAAAAACCGTTTTTTCCCTTTGCCCTGTCGTTGACTGCTCTGAAAACAATGTGTTAAAAAATTCCTGACATTTTCGGTGGTGGAGTTCGCCTCAACCGCTCGCAAGAGCCGATGACTCCTGTCCCAGGGGACGGGTTTTTTTGTGCAAAAAAAGTGAACCGTGAACAAGAAACTGACCGTATGTAATTTTCCCGGTTCACTATTCACACTTCACTGTTCACTGCAGGGGAGAAACCTTCATGGCCCTCAGCCTTGCCTTCATAGTCCTCGCCGGTCTACTGGCCGACGCCCTTTTTCGCAGGATGCGCTTGCCCGGGCTTGTGGGAATGCTTATCGTTGGTGTGCTGGTGGGCCCTCATATGCTGGACATCCTCAGGCCGGACATGATGGCGGTCTCGGGGGATTTCCGTAAGATAGCCCTTATTGTTATCCTGCTCCGTGCAGGCCTTGAGCTGCGAAGGGACATTCTGCACAAGGTTGGGCCCTACGCCGTGACCATGAGCGCCGTTCCCGCTATTTTCGAGATCACGGCAATCACTCTTCTGGCTCCCCCTCTTCTGGGGCTTTCCTGGCCGGAGGCGGCTATTCTTGGGAGTATCCTCGGCGCCGTTTCCCCCGCTGTCGTCGTCCCCCTCATGATCGATTTCATGGAAAGGGGCAAGGGCTCGGAAAAAGGGATCCCCACCCTTATTCTGGGGGCATCGGCAATTGACGATGTTTTTGTCATTGTCATCTTTACAGTACTCCTGGGGATGTACGGTGGGGGACCGGTCAACTGGGTTTGGCAGGCCGCTTCCATTCCCATTTCCATAATTCTCGGCATCCTTCTCGGCCTGGCGGTCGGTTATCTGCTTTACCGGCTGTTTCGCCGGTACGATCTCAAACCTCCACGGAGAACGATCATCCTTATGGGGGTGGCTATTCTCCTGACATGGGTGGAGGATATTCTTCACGGCATCCTCCCGATCTCCGCACTCCTTGGCGTCATGGCCATGGGATTCATAATCCTTGAAAAACAGGAGGCAATCGCACACATCATCTCCTCCAAGCTCAAGCACCTCTGGGTCTTTGCGGAGCTGCTGCTGTTCGTCCTTGTAGGTGCTCAGGTGAACATAAAGGTCGCCTGGGAGGCCGGTCTTGCCGGGGGTCTACTGATCCTGGCAGGCCTTGCTGCCCGCAGTGTGGGAACCTGGATATCTCTCGCGGGCAGCGGACTGGACGCCAGGGAAAAGCTGTTCGCCGTTGTCGCCTATATTCCCAAGGCCACCGTGCAGGCGGCCATCGGGGCCATCCCTCTCGCCGCTGGGCTTCCCGGTGGTGAGGTCATTCTGGCCGTAGCTGTCCTTTCCATCCTTATCACAGCGCCCACCGGGGCCATCGGCATCAAGTTCCTGGGGGAACGGATCCTTCAAGAGAGTAAACGTTCACCCTACAGCTTCAAGGAACTGCGTCAAAGTCTGGGCCTTCCCCATGTGGGTGAGCGTATTATGGAAATCGCTACAGGCCATATGTGGAAGGTCATCGAGGAGAAGGAGTCCTGGCACGAATCCGAGTCCGGCGATCCGATACCGGCCATCGTTCTGAGGATATGGGAAAAAGGTGATGAAACGGCGATCGGCAGCGGTCCCACACGGTACCTGAAATACACACCTCTGGAAGAACCCTTCGGGAGGAAGTGGGAGGTTGTGTATGGGAAATAGCCAGAATGCAGAATGTAGAACGCAGAACGCAGGAGAAGTTCTGAAACCGGGAAAGGGAGAATCGGGGAAGCGGTGAAAACGTATGACATTCCTGGCCCAGACCCGGAATCCAGTCGCACTTGCATACCGCATCGTAGTTATAATCTTTCACCTAGACACCTAGACACCTTCATACTTAGATACCGTTTCATTTGTCATCGCGAACTGTCACCCATGTGACTTGTCACGGCGAAGTTCATAGAACGAAGACGGAAGCGATCCCGGTTACTATAATAAGCGATATTGTTTTAACGGTAGAGTAGCCGCAGGCATGCGCGAGAGAACCAGCGATACGCCTCATAAATTCACCAGACCAAGGTCAATGAAGTGACGGTAGAGGCTCACGTTCTTCGGAGGGCGATAACGCCGCTGGCTCCGCCGCCCAGGGTAGACGGCCAGACGATGCTGTGTGTGCCGGTTGAAGTCACGCATGACCTTTCGAGAGTAACCAAACTCGAAGTAGTTGGCCCAGCCGCGCCGATGTCTGTTGAGCATCAGGATGAGCGCCGATATCGGCAGGAAACAGATTTTACTGCTGGTCATGTCCCGCAACCTCCCGCGTTCCTTCAGTACGGCCTTCTTCGACGGGGTCACGTTCAGATAGTTGTGGCTCCGACCGCGAAGATCCCGATCGTACCGGAACGTGAAACCGAGGAACTACAGACTGGACCTCGCTGTCTTCAGATCGACCACTCTGGTCTTGTCACGGTTGACCTCCAGCCCCATTCGGGCTACCAGGACCTTTTTCATTCACGTCTGCAACCGGACTCCCTGATAACGCGCCATGACTACAAAGTCATCGGCGTACCGTACCAGTTTCGCGTTCGCCCACCGCGCCGGACCTCCCGGACCATGGAAAAACGTGTCGAACCAGTGCAAAAAGATATTTGCCAGCAAAGGGGATATTACTCCTTCTTGAGGCGTTCCCTTGCGGCTGCGCCGAGGGGGACTGCCGTCCTGCTCCACCACGGGCGCCTCAAGCCACATCCGGATCAACTTCAGGACCGACCGGTCCACGATCCGCATGCGCAACGCCGCCATGAGCTTGTCGTGCGGAATCGAATCAAAGTAACCTTTCAGGTCCGCGTCATATACCTCCCGAAACCCGGAATGGATATGGTCCCGAATCGCGGTGAGCGCCTGGTGGGCCGAACGACCCGGCCGAAAACCGTACGAACAATCCAGAAAGTCCGCTTCAAAGATCGGTTCGAGCACCAGCACTGCCGCCGTCTGAACCACTCGATCCCTCACGGTCGGGATGCCCAGAGGACGTTCCTTTTCGTTGGGTTTGGGTATATAGACGCGACGCACGGCCTGGGGACGGTACCTCCTGGAACGAAGCTCCTTGTGGAGTTCCTCCACAAGACCCTCGGGGCCTCCCTCCGCATGCTCGATCTGGGCGATCGTCACGCCATCGACTACGGGCGCACCCTTGTTGGCGCGCACCTGATCCCAGGCCGCCTTCAGCACATCCCGCCGATAGATCCGGTCATACAGCACGTAGAACCGGAACTTCGGCTCCCGCTTGGTTTTTTGGTACAGCTTCTGTCGCAGGGAGGAGAGTTTGGGCGGAAGGTCGCGCCGCTCACCCCACTTGGGAGGTTCGTCCAGCTTCCATTCCCATTCGTCCGTAGTGCAGCTTCTGCTGAAGCGGCACTCCTCTCTTTGTCCACCAGCGTGCACCCGACAGGGTCCCTTCGCTCCACGGGCATTACCCCGCTTCCTCACGACTATGAACCCCGCCGACTCCCAAACGGTCCCGACATCTCGCTTATGGCTTCGCAAAATGCGTTGGGTTCCACCCAAACCGATGGGCCTCCCAGGTTCCTCGATCAATCTTTCGACACGCGCCGTCCCCAACCACCCCGGGATGCCCCACGGGTGCATACGCTCGTTGCTTCCCCGCGGATTACAGGCTTCAGCAACTCTGGAAGATTGACCGCATCCACTTTGCGTAATGAGGCCGAATCGGGTTCGCTTGCGCTACGGCTCGCGCCTTCGCGTCAGGAGGCTTCGACGTACAGGTTACCCCAATACGCCGCTCCATCGGCTACATGTGCGTACGAGCAATTCACACGGTGGGCTCCTTTCATCTTACGGGATTGACCAGGCTTAACCTGGCGCACCAGAGGTCGCAGAGGAAACCTTATACAACCTGTCCCAATTTGTTCCGTCGATCGAAGGAGATTAACAATGGATAGGAAAACAAAGATCAGAGAATATAAAGATACACCCCTTCCCCATGGGTGTTTTCCAGATAATAAACAAGGCAAACGGAAAGATTTTTATCGGATCCAGTGTTAATCTGCCGGCAATACTTAATCGCAGTAAAGTCGAGCTCAAAATGGGCAGCCACCGTAATGGAATTGTACAGAAGGAATGGAAACAGTTTGGGCACGAGAATTTCCAATTCAATGAACTGGAGATACTTGAACCGGCAGATGACCCAACTTATAACCCTGCTGAAGATCTTCGTGTTCTTGAAAAGCTCTGGATCGAGAAGCTGACTCCTTTTGGCGACAAAGGATATAACAAACCGTCAAAGACTGATATCTGAGAGCAATTTATGGACCCAATTTAAGGGATTGTTTTAACAGAGGGTTGTACAAGGGATCGTGCAGAAAAAAGTCCTAGTCCAAGACCTGGTCCCAGGTTAAGGGCAATATCCAGTTCTAATCCCCCCCAGATTCAAGTTTTACACTGCCCTTCGACAGGCTCAGGGTCCCGAGCAAGTGAAACGCGTCGAGGGACGATGCGGCCATGAATTGGCCGCGCTGCGTACCCTGCGGTAAAAGCTTTAATCGTTTTTATTGGAAGACGAGTGGATTCCGGATCACGATTTCATCGTGTCCGGAATGACAGAGAATTTTCGCCCACTCTCCCTCTCGCCCCCTCTCCCCCTCTGGTGGTCCTTCCGCGTCAGATGGTTCTTTATTCACTCCCCCACTTCTCCAACTTCCCCTGAATAAACCGCACTACCTCCTCGTGCTCATCCCTGCCGGAACCGGTCACCCTCAGGGGCTCACCGAAGCAGATATGCACCTCCTTTTCCGGCCTAATGGGACCGAAATCCTTGATGATACTTCCTTTTCCCCATGCGTCTGTTTTCAGGGCGACAGGGACCACCGGCACACCGGCGCGGCGGGAAAGCTTTACTCCAATGGTGTTAAATTGCGCAGGATCGAAAGTTCTGCTTCGTGTTGTCTGGGGAAACACGATCACCGAGGTACCGCTGTCGAGGTGCTTCTGTCCTCCCTCAAGGACCGCTCTGAGATCTTCCCGGGGATCCTTTCTACCAACCGTGATGGGATCCCTGGAGCGCATTATCGGTCCAAATACCGGGAACCTTGTCAGCGCTTTTTTAACAATGAAGGTAGTGTTGCGGGCGGGTTGAACGAGGCATGGCAAGACCATGGTCTCAAGGGTGCTCATATGGTTGCCGACATAGACACATGGCCCTGAAAGGCTGTACAGCATATCCATATTCTCGATCTCAAACCGGACCCCCACACTTTCCAGGAGCCTGAAAACCTCCAGACTGCTCAGTGCCCACTGCTCACCGTCATACCTGCCCTTTACAGCCATTCGGCTGGAACGCAAATAGATGGGAAGCATCCTCAGGTGGAAGATCAGGCTGGTGCAGCAACTGTTGCGGCACTTCACATCCTCCAGGGAGGTCTGGTAGTTATCCCCTTTGACGAGCCTTTCCATGAGGATATGAATACACTAACTGCATTTTCCGGTCATCCCCTTTGTTCAATCAGCAGCTTCTTTAGCTGTCTTTAAAGGATGCTATACTGTTAATGATAGATCCTGGAGATCAGAAGGGGGGTATTTCCATGGGCAGGGAAGACAAAATCCGCCAGGTTGCCAAGCTCCTTGGGCAGACCGATTCCGCCCATCATTCCTATGAGATAAAGGTTCTTAATGGAGATCGTGACAGCCATTGGCCGGAGTGGTTCGCCGAAGACCTTATCGGCCACGGGTTCGATATGGTCCTGGAGGACAGGCTGGCAAGGTTCCTGGAAACCCTGGACGAGGTTCGTAAGGGCAGTTCAAACCTCATGGATTGGCGTGACGGTACGGCCAGGAGGATGGTGGACACACTCGTTTAGCTGAAAGCTAAACGAGTGCAAGTACGGAATCCTCAGTAATTTCAGTAGCTTATGTGCTTGTACACCGCACGACATCCAACGTTATCGGCAACGACTTTCCGGCCCACTGCTCGATAGAATCGATTTGCAGATCGAGGTCCCACTGGTGCCGCACAAGGATCTGGCCGATCCGGTAGACGCTGAATCTTCAGCAACCATCCGTGCCCGGGTAGAAACAGCCTGCTGCATCCAGCGAAAGCGTCTTGCGCCTTATGGATTGCACGCCAAAGCCGCCATGGCCGCCCGGCATATCCTCAAGTTCTGCCCGCTTGATGAAGAAGGGCAAAAACTGCTGGAAATGGTGGTCGACAAACTCGGTATGTCAGCACGCTCATACAGCCGTATTCTGAAGATGGCACGGACGATTGCCGATCTGGCTGGCGAAGAAAATATCCGGCAGCCGCATCTGGCCGAGGCGGTTCAGTACCGGGGGCTGGATCGGAGGCCAGCCTGAGGCTGAGACAATTCATTTTCTAGAAAATAATTTGAACGAATCCGGCTATCTGCTATATTGAAGAGTCGCCGTTACACTTGTTGATGGAGGCGGCACATATGCGAAGGCTGGATTTCCATAAACTTCTAGTTTTGAAAATTGGATAGAACCACCTTCCTTTGAGGTTCCTGGCTATGATTTAAACAACCCCGGGCATGGCACAAAGATCTCAGCGGGTGCGCCAACTTCACCTATATGATTGACGTGCCTCATGCTCACGATTAAAATAACTTTTTAAAAGAAGAGGTGTATGGATAAACCAACAACCAAAGATCTTGCCAGGGTGGCAGGTGTAAGCCTAGCAACCGTGGACAGGGTAATCAATGGGCGAGGAGGGGTGCGACAGCTTACGGTTGAGCGGGTCACTGCTGCGATCAAGGAGCTGAACTATGTGCGCGACATCTCGGCGGCTAATCTGGCGCGCAGAACGGAATATAAACTCGTTTTCTTACTGCCTGACCATGACGATGAATTCACCGACATGATCCATGTGGCAATAAATGAAGCCAATGATACCATGGTGCATGAGCGCACAACCGTCACCATAATCCGCGTGCTAGCAAACGATCCACACCGTATTGCTCAAGAGATTGAAGGCCTGTCGTCGAACAATGTGGATGGCGTGGCTATCATGGCGCCCGAAACCGCTCAGGTGCGTGATGCTATTTTGCAATTGGACGCTCGTGGTATCGCCGTGGTTGCCTTAGCTTCCAGCCAACCCAACGCTCAAAATGCTTATTTTATGGGTATTAATAACGAGGCTGCAGGGCGCACCGCCGGACAACTTCTCGCGCGATTTATTGGCGAGCAGCCTGGTACGGTTCTGGCCATCACCGAGACCATGCAGTCGCGTGACAGTCTGGAGCGCCGGTTGGGCTTTGATGCAATTATGTCAAAATACGCGCCACAGCTGCATGTGCTTCCTTCAGTGGAAACCTACGCGGATGCAGTCCGCACGGAGAAAATTGTCGCGACAGCTTTTCACAACAGCCCGGATATCGTTGGCATCTACCTGATGCATCACGATATTTCGGAAACCATTCAGGCGATAGAGACACATGGAATACCGCAAAAATATGTCATCATTGGCCATGAGCTGACTCAATACACCCGCGCTCGGCTTGTTGATAGTACCATGGACGCTGTCATAGCGCAGGATGTTGGTCATTTAGTTCGTAGCTCCATTCGTGTCTTGAA
This sequence comes from bacterium, assembly GCA_029210965.1. NCBI lineage: Bacteria > bacterium. The sequence goes on from JARGFZ010000011.1 coordinate 50,258, forward strand.
GGCTCGTATAACACGAATCGGCACGGTAGCTTCACAAGAGCGCATTCGCATCGAAATCATTCTCCGTGAAAACTTACCAGAAGATATAAAAACCAGCAGCTTATAACTTTATTGGTTCTGAACCACGATTGTAACCGCTGTAAAATGATGTACGCACCTCTTTTATGTATTGACCGTAGACCATGCCTCACTTATATTTAATATCGCAATTAATATTGCGGGAAATGGCATTTCGCCAACATCCGCCATCAATGATCTGGGAGGAAGCTATGAGAGATCTGGGAGGAAGCTATGAGAATTTCTAAATTTCTAATCTCGACGGCTGTGTTCGCCATGAGCGTCGTAGGCGCGACCAGCGCTTTAGCGGAAGATCTTACTGTTTGCTGGGCGTCGTGGGATCCGGCTAACGCACTAGTGGAAATGAGCAAAGATTTTGAAATCAAAAGCGGCAACACAATGCATTTTGAGTTCGTGCCCTGGCCCAATTTTGCCGACCGCATGCTCAACGAACTGAACTCGGGTGGCCATCTGTGCGATCTTATGATCGGAGACAGCCAGTGGATTGGCGGCGCAGCTGAAAATGGTCAGTATGTCAAACTTAATGACTTCTTCAAGGCTAACAGCATTTCAATGGATGATTTCCTGCCGGCAACAGTGACTGGTTATGCCGAATGGCCGAAGAATACACCGAATTACTGGGCTCTGCCGGCTTATGCGGATGTGGTTGGCTGGACCTATCGCAAGGACTGGTTTAACCGACCCGAGCTACAAAAGCAATTCAAGGCCAAATACGGCTATGACTTGGATGTCCCTGCCAGCCTTGAGCAGCTCAAAGATATCGCCCAATTCTTCCAAGGACGCGAAATCGACGGCAAGAAAGTTTACGGTGCTGCGATCTATACTGAGCGTGGATCAGAAGGTATCACCATGGGTATAACAAATGCCCTGTATAACTATGGATTCAAGTATGAGAACCCGAATAAACCGTATGATATTGAAGGCTATGTTAACTCACCAGGTGCAGTGAAGGCGCTTGAATATTACAAGGCGCTTTATGAAAGCGGCACGCCGCCAGGCTCGTCGGACTGGTACATGTCTGAGAACATAGACGCCTATAAATCAGGTCAGGTCGCCATGCAGATGAACTTTGCTTTCATTTGGCCCGGCGTGAACGCCGACCCGAACGTCGGCGGAGATCGTACGGGATATTTTGCTAATCCGGCGGGACCAGCTGGTCAATTCGCCCAGCTTGGTGGACAGGGTATTTCGGTCGTTGCCAATACCGCACACATGGATGCTGCGTTAGAGTACATCAAGTGGTTTGCTAAGCCAGAAACTCAAGCCCGTTGGACTGAGATGGGTGGCGCGTCAGCAATGCGTTCGATAGTCGAAGCCCCGGATTTCCCCAGCAAGAAGCCATACAACAAGGCGTTCTTGAAATCCATGTCGATTGTCAAGGACTTTTGGGCCGAGCCGTCCTATGCCTCGTTACTTCTAGCTATGCAAGCCCGGGTGCACAATTATGTTATCGCGGGTCAAGGTACAGCTAAAGAGGCGCTTGACGGTCTTGTCAAAGACTGGACAGAAATATTCGAAGATGAAGGTAAGCTCTGATATTTACTCTCTATCCCCGCCCATACCTTGGGCGGGGTGTTCCGATTGATCCAAGTTCAAAGATGCACATCTCTGGATTCAAGCCAATATTTCTCAACGCAAGGGCAGCGTAATGGCCGACAAGACTATAGACCGTATCGCTCGGGCGACTCCTCCGGGGGTTGCCAAGCGGGTCCGAGGGCTTTCTGATCGGACGATCGCCTGGTTGTTTGTGGGGCCAAGCATTTTTTTACTTCTGGCGATCAATATCTTCCCCCTGATTTGGACAATCCGACTGAGCTTTACCAATTTCCGGGTTAATCGCGTCAACGCCCCGATCAAGTCGATCGGTCTGCGCAATTATGAACGCATCTTGTCCGATCCGGATATCTGGCAAACGATGCAGGCAACAGCACACTTCTTGTTCTGGACGATCTTGCTCCAGGTTCTGATCGGCTTTACATTGGCTTATCTGATCAACAAGAAATTCAAGGGCAATGACCTTTGGACCACCATTATCGTTCTTCCCATGATGCTTTCGCCTGCCGTGGTGGGTAACTTCTGGACGTTCCTTTACCAGCCGCAAATCGGACTATTTAATTACGTGGTTGGGTTCTTCTCGGGCATTGACCCCTCGTCTTTCTCGATGATCGGTTCAATCAATTTAGCGCCTTGGGCCATCGTGATCGTCGACACATGGATGTGGACCCCGTTTGTGATGCTGATCTGCCTTGCCGGACTGCGGTCAATCCCCGATTCAATCTACGAAGCTGCTGAGATCGACCGCGCCAGCAAATGGCGGCAATTCTGGACGCTGACCGTGCCAATGGTGCTGCCGTTCCTAATGCTTGCTGTCCTGTTTCGCGGCATCGAAAACTTTAAAATGTTTGATCTTGTTGTCCAATTGACTGGCGGGGGGCCGGGCTCGCTCACGACCCTGACCTCGATCGACCTTAAACGAGAAGCCTTCGAGAAATGGCGTACCGGCTATGCTTCGGCTTATGCTGTGATCCTGTTCGTTACAGTTTTTGGGATGGCTTCAATCTATGTCAAAGCTTTGAATAAGGTAAAAGACCGATGAGCGGATATTCCATCACCGAGCCGTCAAAGCGGCAAAAATGGGTCGCCGGTTTGTTGGTAACAACCTATGCGCTGGTTACAATGTTGCCCTTGTTGTGGGTCATCGCAACAGGATTTAAATCGCCTGCGGATTCAATCGCATATCCACCAAAGGTGGTATTTCAGCCCTCGTTAGAAGGCTATGTTAACCTTTTTACCACTCAGACCCGGATCTCACCAGACATGGAGGCAACGATAGCACCGCCGCAGACATGGTATGAGCAGATCGTACGCGACAAAGGCATGGTGATCGCCGGTGCTTCGCGCTATGGACAGAGGTTTCTAAACTCGGTCATCATCGGCTTTGGCTCAACCTTCTTCTCGGTTTTTTTAGGCACTCTTGCCGCTTATGCATTTTCGCGATTTAAGGTGCCGATTAAGGACGATTTGCTGTTCTTTATTTTGTCAACGCGCATGATGCCACCGGTGGCAGTAGCTATCCCGATTTACCTGATGTATCGCCAACTTGGCCTCAGCGACACCCATCTGGGCATGATCCTGCTTTATACTGCTGTGAATTTATCCTTGTCTGTGTGGCTCTTGAAGGGCTTCATCGATGAAATACCGTTGGAATACGAAGAAGCGGCGCTGATTGACGGCTACACTCGCTTTCAGGCGTTTTACAAAGTTGTGTTGCCGCAAGCGGCCACTGGCATTGCTTCGACAGCGATTTTCTGTCTGATTTTTGCCTGGAATGAATACGCCTTTGCGGTACTGCTCACTTCGGGCACCGCGCAAACGGCACCACCCTTTATCCCAACCATCATCGGGGTTGGTGGTCAGGACTGGCCGGCGGTGGCGGCGGGAGCCACGATCTTTCTGCTCCCGGTCATGATTTTCACCATCATGCTGCGCAAACACCTGCTGCGCGGAATCACATTCGGGGCGGTGCGCAAATGAGTGGTTTTATCAGTTGGTTTATTAGCGGTTTGCTGCGGTTGCGCCGCAGCGCGTGGGAGATGCTTGCCACGATCATAATCGCACTTGGTGTGTTTATGCTGATGCAGCCCTTCTGGATGGTAGCTTTCACCTATTCATTCATCGTTACACTAACTGGCACAGTGATGTTCATCATTGTCAGCCATTTTCCGGAATAGATCATGGCGCAAATCATCATCAAAAACCTCCGCAAAGATTTTGGTAATTTTACTGCCGTCAAGTCTTCGAGTTTCACCATCGAGGACGGCGAGTTTTTCATGCTTCTTGGTCCCTCGGGCTGCGGTAAAACCACCACCTTGCGCATGATCGCGGGATTGGAACTGCCGACCTCGGGGGAAATCTACATTGATGGCGAAGATGTAAGCCTCAAGCGTGCCAGCAACCGCGATATCGCCTTTGTTTTCCAGATGTTTGCTCTTTATCCACACCTGAATGTGCGCCAAAATATCAGCTACCCTCTGAAAAGTCAGGGAATGCCCAAAGCACAGATCAAGACCAAATTGGCCGAAGTCGCTAAGTTGCTGGGTATCGAGGCCATTCTCGACAAGCCTGTGGGCGGATTTTCCGGTGGCGATCGGCAGCGCATTGCCCTTGGCCGCGCCATTGTGCGCGAGCCAAAAGCTTTTATGATGGACGAGCCCTTGGGAGCACTTGACGCTGAGTTTCGAGAGCGCATGGCCGAAGAGCTTCGTGCCCTGCATGACCGCATGGGTGCTACCACGGTTTACGTCACACACGACCAGCTTGAAGCGATGCAAATGGGTGATAAGATCGTGGTCATGAATCACGGCAGCGTTGAACAATTTGGCGTACCGCAGAATATATACGACTGGCCTGCAACGATGTTTGTGGCCGAGTTCATCGGCTCTCCACCGATGAATTTCTTGCACCTTCAGGGATCGGTCAATGTCGGAGATTCAGCTATTACAATGGCGGGGCAGGCGTTTGAGATTCCCGTACAGCTGCAAGGTTGCGAAGGAGATATTGTCTTCGGTGTACGGCCAGAGCATATTTCTTTTGATCAAAACAGCCAGTATCGTGGAGATATCATTGCCACCGAATACTTGGGAACAACTCAGATCGTGACGCTTCAAACTCAGAACGGAACTGTAAAATCACGTATTTCTTCTGGAGAACCTGCATCCGAAGGAGAAAGTGTGGGGCTGGCTTTCAGCCCTGGGACCGTCACTCTTTTTGATAAAAAGACCGGTGTGGCGCTGCTGTCGGAGGGAAATAAAGGAGTATTGAGCGATGGCTGAAGTGTCCCTACAAAACATTAGCAAATCCTTCGGTCATCAAGTGGCGCTGGTTGATGTTTCCTTGACTGTGCCAGACGGCTCTTTCGTGGTACTTCTTGGGCCGACCGGCGCGGGGAAGACCACTATCTTACGGCTGGTTTCGGGACTTGATAAGCCAGATAGTGGTGTAATCATGATCGATGGTGTTGACGCCGTCGCGCAATCCCCAGCACAGCGCAATGTGGCAATGGTTTTCCAGCAATATTCACTTTATCCACACCTGTCAGTGCGCGAAAATTTAGCCTTTCCGCTGAAATCACCGATACTGCGTACCCCAGTAGACGAGATTGCGCGCAAGGTGGGCGAAGTCGCCAACACCCTACAAATTTCCCACAAACTTGACAACAAGGCAACCGAGCTCTCGGGTGGGGAAATGCAGCGCGTTTCGATCGGGCGAGCCTTGGTGCGTAACCCGCGCGTATACCTGATGGACGAGCCGCTCAGTTCGCTTGACGCCAAGTTGCGTTCGGACTTGCGTATCGAACTGAAGCGGATTCAGGCCAGCCTTGGTGCGACCATGCTTTACGTCACCCACGATCAGACCGAGGCAATGACAATGGCTACTCACGTTGGGGTGCTTGACTGTGGGAAGTTGGTACAATTTGGCTCTCCGCGCGAAATTTACGAAGATCCGGTTAGCATTTACGCAGCTAGCCGGTTGGGATCGCCGAAAATCAACATCTTACCTGCCAATCTTTTTCCTGGTGCGCCTGCAGGAGCTGTTAACACTGGCTTGCGACCTGAGCATATCCGCCTGGGTGAGGGGCAAGAGGCGCAGGCAATGCGAGTTGAGCATTTAGGCGATCAAACCCGCTTACATCTAAAGATCAACGATCTGAACCTGATCACCCTGACCGAGGCGCACACGCACATTCAACCGGGCAGCAGCCTGAAAATTTCCCCGCAATCCCCGCTTTATTTTGGCGCTAATGGTGATCGCATAAAAAGTTAGGAGGCCTATCATAGCACAGTTTATCAATAGTAAAGAAACCCTTGTGACAGAGGCGATTGATGGCACCCTTTGCACGGCGAATGGGCGGTTGGCACGACTGGACGGCTTTCCTCATATCAAGGTGGTGCTACGCAATGACTGGGACAAATCCAAAGTAGCACTGGTATCAGGCGGAGGCTCGGGGCACGAACCGGCGCATGTGGGTTATGTCGGCAAGGGGATGCTGACTGCGGCCGTGTGTGGCGATGTTTTTGCTTCGCCCTCGGTTGATGCTGTGTTGGCCGGTATACTGGCTATTTCCGGCCCGGCCGGTTGTTTGCTGATCGTCAAAAATTATACTGGTGACCGGTTAAATTTCGGCCTCGCTGCGGAACGGGCGCGGGCTTACGGGATCAAAGTTGCCATGGTGATCGTGGACGATGACATCGCTCTGCCGGATCTGCCACAGGCCCGTGGTGTTGCGGGAACGCTGTTTGTGCATAAGATTGCTGGCGCATTGGCTGAAGCGGGTGCTGATCTTGATACGGTTTGTGATGCTGCAACGAGGGTGATTGGCAACGTGTGCAGTATTGGTATGTCTCTTGATACCTGTAGCGTCCCCGGCTCGCCCAAAGAGGCACGGATCAAGGCTGGCAAAGCGGAACTGGGGCTGGGAATTCATGGGGAATCGGGGATAGAGTTGGTCGATTTCGTCAGTGCAAGTGATGCTATGGCGCTGGTGTTGGAGAGGCTGAAGCCCCACGCAGGCAGTGCACCTTTGGTTGCACTGCTCAACAATCTGGGCGGGACAACCCCCCTGGAAATGACCGTTCTAGCTAAAGAACTAGCCAAATCCGACACCATCGAAGGAATCCAGTATCTGGTTGGCCCAGCTCCCATGATGACCTCACTCGACATGCGCGGATTTTCGGTGTCGCTCATGCCGGTAAGTGGCGATGATCTGGTACTACTGCAAGCCCCGGTGGACATGGCCGCCTGGCCCGGATGCCTGCCCCTTAACGCCCCGGTCGTTCATCCCATTCCCGACGGGTTGACCCCAATTACGCCAATGCCCTCGGAAAATCCGGCAACTGCCTCGTTCATCAAGCGATGCTGTGATGTTTTCATCAATGCCGAATCTGTACTGAATGCATTGGATGCACAATCTGGAGATGGAGACACTGGTTCGACTCTGGCGGGGGCTGCACGAGCTTTGAAAGATGCGATTCCCAGACTACCGCAAGCGGATTTGACGCAACTATACCGCGCTATTGGGCTAGAGCTGAGTCAGACTATGGGCGGTTCATCCGGGGTATTGCTAGCGATCTTTTTCTCAGCTGTAGGAGATGCCGCATCTGGAGGGCAGACAAATGCGCAGGCTCTTAAATCTGGACTAGCACGGGTACAGGAGGTGGGCGGTGCTCACTTGGGTGACCGGACCATGATAGACGCACTCACCCCTGCGCTTAATGCTCTTCCCAAAGGCTTCGTAGCTGCCGCAAAAGCTGCACGTACTGGTGCCGATCACACATCTACGATACTCAAAGCCAAGGCTGGCCGTGCTAGCTATATTTCCGAAGATCGACTGAAAGGCTATAATGACCCTGGCGCTGAAGCCGTCGCACTGCTTTTCGAAAGTATGACTGAATAAAGAACGATGCATTTACCGGTAGCAGGAAGTAGGTGGTGAGAAAGTCACCACCTGCAATGCCGTTCTAAGATATGCCCTCTGTGAAGGCATATATAAAAAAAGGTCAGAGCTTCCATCAACAGAAAAAAGCAGATAAGTATGACAACAAGGGCTAATGATTTATCACATCTTTAAAATGTTCACAACTTTCTGGGTTCCTAAATCTTCCTACCAAAACTAAGCAGTTCTGAAAAATTATCCGGACCATTAACTGGACTTTTCCCCTTCGTTGTCAAATTTCCTGGCAAAACTGGTTTTCGTAAATCCTCAGAAATTTTGTAAGATGGCAATTCAAAAATTGTCGTCCACCGAATTTTGTCTCGTTCGGATACGTTGTGGTAGCAATGCCACTTTGTCTCTGATGTGTTCTACCTGTCTGTAGAGAGAGTAGGCGTCCTGCTCAAACAGGGGGATGTTCACCAGAATCGCCACCTCGAAGACGAGACTGACGGCACAACTCATATCGTCCTTTTCCATCTTTTGCAGCGTGGCTCTGGAAATATCGGCACGCTCGGCCAGTTCATTCTCCGTCCATCTTTTTTGTTTGCGCCCCAGTTTGATCTGCTCACCCATAAGGCTGGCGGCTTCTTTTGCGTATTTGGAATAGGTCCGTTGTCTTTTCATTTGCTCCAACGTTTATGATTTATTAAATATTCATTAAGCTTCTTAAAGGCTATTATACTATCCAAAATCTTAAAAGCGAAAGGGTCGTTTGTCTACAACTACTGGGTTGCAGTGAGACCACCTGGATCATGCGGCTGCCAGCTCTTTCATTCTCCATAAGTCGAAATTCATTTCTTTATGTCGAAAAGTGGCGTTATTTTCAGCTCGTCAGTCGAAAACCATTGCATCCCGATCGGAAAGAAAGCCCTATTCAACTCAAACGCTGAGGCGTTTTCTGGGCTTAATTGACTCAGTGAGCAGGTAGGTTCGGACGCATCATGCTCATATGTATCGTTTGCATATTGTGCCGAAAAGTGTTTATTTCTGTAAACAATACATATGGATGCCGCATGTTCTCCGAAATAGTCTCAAAATTCGCTGCCGAGGGGCGATCCTGTTTCAGTTCCGAGGAACTGAGACAGAGGGTGGAATCTACCCCTTTGGCGCTCCGGTCCACCATCAGGCGTTCGCCCAAGAAAGGCGACACCGCCGACAAAAACAATTCAGGAGATGGAAGCAGACCGGAGGTCGCAGCACGAACCAGAGCCAACCTTACGTCCCCATCGAAAGCCCTTCCAGGAAACGCTTAATTTCCTCCCGATTTCGCTGGCAGGGTTTGTGCCGGCCACTCAACCAGTCGGATAGCTGCTCCGGGTCACGGCCCATGTCGGCACCAAGTTTTTCCAAAGACAGTCCGTTGACTTGCTTGTACCAAGACAGTCTCCCCATCAGATCATCCGGGCAGAGGATCGGCTTGTAGCCGAGGAATTTGATGACTTTCGGCATGCAACCCATTACGATCGTAGACTAGCCATTTTTCCAATTCCAGATGGTGTAGGTGGTCACGCCAATCTGAACAGCGACATCTTTTTGATACAATCCAAGTTCAAGACAATGGCGACGCAGGTGGTCACCAAGGGTGACCGGTTCTTTGGTGAGTTCTTTAGATGGTTGTATTTTAAGGGGAATTTCGATTTTATGTGGGGTGCTGGTTGAATTGGAAAACTTGTAAAAGATGTTCAAACCCCTGTGGGTTCCAAGTTCTAAGTTCTAAGATTTTGGTCCAGGTCTAAGTCCAGGTCCAGGTCTTGGTCATAGGACACAGTACTTAGCTCTTAGCTCTGGTTATTTAGCGTTCCGCTAAATAACCCTTCAAACACCCCGCCAAGCGCTTCATCCCCTCCTCGATCGCCTGCTCATCGGCGTTGGAGAAGTTCAGGCGCATGGTGTTTTTCCCGCTCCCGTCTGCGTAAAACGGCTCACCGGGCACAAAAGCGACACCCTTTTCGATAGCCCGGTTGAAAAGATCTGTGCTCGAGCAGCCCTCCGGCAGTGTCACCCACAGGAACATGCCGCCCTGGGGTTTGGTGAACCCGATCTCATCCGGAAACTGCTCTTCCAGCATCCTGACCATGCAGGAAGCCTGATCCCGGTACCGTTCCCGAATTTCTTCGATATGTTCATCCAGGTCGTTGTCGGCAAGGTACTGCCATGCAAGATGCTGGGTAAAGGTGCTCGTGTGAAGGTCAGCAGCCTGTTTTGCAATGAGCAACCGTTCCATGATCTCATCAGGAGCCACCACCCAACCCACCCTCAGCCCCGGAGCAGCCACCTTGGAGAGGGTGCCCAGCATGATCGAGTGGCCGCCTGCCCAACGTCCTTCTCCCCCGTGGCTGTCTCCACCAAAGCTATCTCCAAACGATCCGATGGGCGGCAGGTGCTCACCTTCAAAACGCAGCTCTCCGTAAGGATCGTCTTCAAGCAGCACGATCCCGTGTTTGCCGCAAAGGTGGGCCACTTTCCGGCGTTTTTCCAGGGAGTAGCTCATTCCGGAGGGGTTCTGGAAGTTCGGGATCGCATAAAACAGCTTGCTGTTTACTGACCTGAACTGCCTTTCAAGATCATCGAGGTCAGGCCCGTCACCCGTCAGTTCAACCTGGCTGATGCTGCCTGTGTAGAGGGAAAACGCCTGTATGGCGCCCAGGTAACCAGGTCTTTCCATGGCAACATGCTATCATTTTAATAGCAATCTACCGCAACTTCCAGACAGTTCGGCTGAGTTTGTTGGATAGCATTTACTTTGGACGGTTTATTCCTCTTTAGATCTGACATTCCGGATCCTCTCCGGTGTGGTGTCAGGTAAAGTAGAGGTTATCGATGAACAGATCTTCGAAGTCCGGGTCCCCTGCGACACTGTGATGGATTGTTTTCTCTACCAGTTTTTCACCCTCAAACTTCGCTTTTTCAGATAACAGGATCATGGAAGCTCCAAGCATAGCTGTATTCCCGGCCAGAACGTACCGGTCCGGCGGCAGTTCAGGCAGAAGGCCGATCCTGACAGCGTTGGCCAGGTTCAGGCGGCTGCCGAATGCCCCGGCAAGGTACACCTGCTCAAGGTCCCTCTTATCCAGACCAATACTTTTCAGGAGAAGCTGAAAGGTCGCTGCTATAGCTGCCTTTGCTTTTTGCACCGTGGCCACATCTTCACCTTTCAGAGCCACACTGTTCTTTTCCAGGTCGTTCTCCCGGGCGTCCTCCCCGCCGATCACGAACTTTCCATCCTTCACCCGTGGGTGAGAACCCTCAACAATCAGTCCCGTGCTGTCCACAATGCCGGAACGCAGCATAGAGGCGATGGCATCCACGATCCCTGTCCCGCAAACTCCCTTTGCTGTTCCTTCCCCTATAACCTCTGTGAGGAGGGTCCCCTCTTTGATTTCAACGCGCCAGACTGCTCCTTCAACCGCCCTCATACCCGACTTTATATGCCCTCCCTCGAAGGCCGGTCCTGAGGGGGCAGTGGCTACGAGGATCTCATCTCCGTTCCAGACAGCGATCTCGGTGTTCGTTCCAACATCAATGAGGGCCCCAATTTTCACTCCTGTGTTCTTTACAGCCAGAGTAGAGGCCAGGGCGTCGCTCCCTGCGTAACCGCCTACGAGGGGTGGAAAATAGACTTTCGCATCCCTCCCCAGCCCCATATTAAAGGGGAGATCCAGGGCCCGGTCCGTGCGCGCAGCTCCATCGAAAGGCACGTAGGGGGGCAGGAGCAGGGTTTTTCCCGGGAGCCCCAATGAAAGGTGGTGCACAGCGCTATTACCCACCGCGGTCACCCTGGTGACCCTTCCTATGGACACACCGCTTCTCAGGCAAAGAGACCGTATCAACTCCCCTACAGTGGTCCAGATCAGCTCACTAAAACGCGGAACCAGGGCGCTGTCTGCGTCCGCAGCATCCATTCGGGAGATGATATCCTCCCCCCAGGGTAAATGAGGGTTTGGCGCTGACTTTATATCCAGTGGTCGCGTGTGGGACATATCGAACAGAGCGGCGACGATGGATGTTGTCCCCATATCTACCGCCACTCCGAAACCGGTGCCATCGGTGGAAATAAGATCCGGCCGCCAGAGGGGTGAGCCCCAAACCTCTTTCCACCGTCCGGTAAGGTCCACCTCCAGCATACGCTCCTGGTCAATGGAGATATTCAGATCCCCGTTTACAATGACACGGCAGGCCAGACGATGTTCGTGATCCGCTGACCGCTCTCCCAGCAGGCCGGCTTCCTGAAGGGTGGGTTTTCCGGCATCCCCACTGACAACCCGCACAACACAGCGCCCGCAGGTGCCATTGTCGGAACAGGTCCCGTCCACATAAACACCCTCACTTCGCAAAGTCTCACGCAGGTTTCTGCCCGTTGGGACTTGGTAGGAACCAATGCCTTCAACGGTTACAACGGCTGCAGGTTGCTTCCGGTTTTTATCATCATTCATGATTGTACGTTTATAGCATAAAGGGGGAATCTTCGTGTGTGCGTGTGTGCGTGATTGCGTGATTGCGTACCTGTGTCAGATCTTACGCAATTACGCAAACACTCATTCACGAGCGGTCTAGTGGCAGAATTTGAACATTGATTTCTCTCTTGCCTAGAGCTGTCATCCACCTATAGAGTGACACGATGCACACCGAGACTGCTCACGCTTCCTCTCCAGCCGTTTCCAGATGGTGGATCCTTTTTTTGGTCCACCTTTCCGTGCTTGCATTCGGTCTCAATTTGCAGATGATCCCGCCCCTGCTTCCCAGGCTGATCGCTGAAATAGGCCTCACACATACACAGGTGGGAGTTCTCATGGGACTCTTCACCCTGCCCGGTATCTTTCTGGCCATCCCGGGGGGAAGGGTCTCCGATACCATCGGACCCAGGAGTGTCGCCCTCTGGTCTTTGGCGCTGCTCACTGTGGGGGCCCTTCTCATGGTACCCCTTCACCCGTGGTTCCTCTATCTTGGGAGGCTCTGCTCGGGCATCGGCGGCGGTGTTCTGGTGGTCGTAGCCCCACAGATCATCGCACGCACTTTTCACGGACGGGAACTGGGAATGGCAATGGGTATTTTCAACACAGCGGTACCCATTGGGACTATTGCAGCCTTTAACCTTCTCGGCTTTTTTGCCGGCAGGTTCGGCATTCCCGTGGTTTTTATGGCCACGGCCTCCTTCTCCTTTGTGGCGATGACCGCGTTCTTTCTCACTTATGCCGACCCCCAGCAGGGTTTAAGGCAAGCCCCTGCAGCCGAAAAGGAAAAACCGCCGCCCCTGGGTGGGGCTATCTGGCTGATATCCCTGGTGTGGGTCCTCTTTAACATATCCATCCTCGCCTACTTTACCTACGCCATAGATCACTTCACCGGGGGTGGCATGGTGCCTTCTGCGGCGCGTTTTTCAGGCAGTCTGCCCATGCTTCTTTCCATCTTTCTAACCCCTGTGGCGGGTTTCGCCATGCACCGTTACGGACTGCGATGGTCCCTGCTTATTGCTGGCTGCGCGGTGGCCTCGGCAGCCATCCTTCTCATTCTGACACCGGACCACACCATGATCATAGTATGGTCTCTTTTCCTGGGCATCGGGATATCCATGGTTCCGCCTGCTGTGTTCACTATCATCGGGGAGGTGGTTCCTCCAGCCAGGGCAGGGGCCGCCTTCGGTTTGATGACGACGATCTTCAACCTGGGAATCTTCTTCGGCATCCCTCTCATTGGTCATGTGAGAGACCTGACTTCCACCTACCGGGTCAGCTTTATCCTCATGTCCATCATAATGGCTATGGGTGCAGTTGCTGCAGCACTTTCAACACGTATGGTATCAAGATGATATCGCCAATCTTGATTGTATCTTCAAAATCATCAACGCACCCCCGTTTGGGGCGCCCGGATCAATTACCAATGCGCCTGGGAACGGCGCCCGGATCGATGATCGATCACAATATCATCGATCCGTGAGGGAACCGAAAACCGCGCGTTACGGTTCCCGTTGAGCGAAAGACCCGCCTGGACTTTCGCGATATAACAGCAGTCTTCGTGAGGAAAGCGGAAACCACGTTTTTCGCTTTCCGTAGAACAAAAAGCCTATCCTATAATGGACTTTTTGCGACCCTTTAATAGAAAGGAGATCGTCATGACCCTGAAAGGACTGACTGCATTGGTCACAGGAGGCAGCCGGGGGATCGGCGCGGCATGCTGTGAATTGCTGGCCGCCAACGGGGCCTCCGTAGGTGTCAACTATCTCGGTAATAAAGAAGCTGCGGACCAGGTTGTGGGTCGGATTCGTGGGTCAGGCGGCAAAGCCCTCCCTGTACAGGCTGACGTCCGTGATCGTGCACAGGTAGATCAAATGATCGCCGCAGTTCAAAGTGGCCTGGGAAGTGTAAACATCCTTGTCAACAACGCAAACATAGGCTTTCCGGTCAAACCTTTCGGAGAGTATGTGTGGGACGAGATGCATGGGAAACTGAGTGGTGAGATAGGATCATCCTTTAACTGCTGTCAGGCTGTCATTCCCGGTATGGCGGAAAAAGGCATGGGACGGATCATTAACATCAGCAGCGGCCTTTCCCGCACTCCTGGAAACGGATTTGTAGCCCACACCACTGCCAAATCGGGGCTGGACGCCTTTACGAAAGCCCTCGCTTTCGAACTGGGGCCTCAGGGGATCACGGTCAACACGGTTGCTCCGGGACTGACCGAAACGGATGCGACATCCTGGATGCCCAAAGAATCTAAAGCTGGAGCGGCAGCCCATACGCCCCTGCGGCGCATCGGGCTGCCCGAGGATGTTGCCGGCGCGGTCCTGTTCTTCGCGAGCAGCTATAGCGGGTTTATTACCGGGACCTGGCTGCCCGTTGACGGCGGGAATACGATGATTTAAGAGCAGTACCCAGTACCCAGTACCCAGGAGCCAGGAGACAGGATGCAGGAGGGAGGATGAATAAATGCGTAAATCATTTTTCCTTCTCCCTTCCTTATTCGTGCCGGTCCAGACACCAGGTACCAGGTACTAGACGAAGCTGCAGTACCCATCCGCTGTAAAGGACATCATGGAATGAGTACTGCAGCTCCGTCTATTCTCCCTTCCTTGATATCGCGCAGTGCCCGGTTTGCCTCCATCAGAGGGTACGTTGTAACTTGCGTACGCACCGGGATCGAAGCGGCAAGTTCCAGAAACTCCTGCCCGTCCCTGCGCGTACTGGCTGTGACACTTCGCAGGGTCTTTTCGCAGTACAGATGGCGTTTGTAATCCAGGACGGGAACAGGGCTCATATGGATCCCACCGAGGACCAGGGTCCCGCCACGATCCAGGGCTTCGAGCGCCGGCGGCACCAGGTCCCCTGCTGGCGCAAATATGATAGAAGCATCCAGACGGTCGTGTGGACGATCAGGCACCTGCCCGGTCCAGACAGCACCCAGCTCTTTAGCCAGCCTTCTGTGACCCTCCCCTCTCGAAAACACATAGACTTCAATTCCCCTGTGACGCGCTATCTGGATAGTAACGTGAGCCGAGGCACCGAACCCGTAAAGGCCCAACCGCCCTCCGGCCTGGATTCCCGTCAGTTCAAGCGCTCTGTACCCGATGATACCGGCACAAAGAAGGGGCGCAGCCTGAATGTCCGAAAAACCTTCCGGAAGATGATAGGCGAACTTTTCGGGAGCACAGACGAAGTCTGAATACCCGCCGTTATGATGAAAGCCTGTGAATTGCGCCTCAGGGCACAGGTTCTCTCTGCCTGAAGTGCAGAACCTGCAGGAGCCACATGTCCAATGCAGCCAGGCAATACCGACCCTGTCCCCCACCTTGAACCGCGTAACATTTTTACCGAGGACTTCAACTTTTCCAACCACCTGATGCCCGGGGATCAGGGGAAGCCAGGGAAGCTGCAGGTCTCCCTCCACGGTGTGAAGGTCAGTATGACATACTCCGCACGCGGCGACTTTTACGGCTATCTGATGCGGCTCGGGGACAGGAGAGTCTATCTCAACCCTCTTCAGAGGGGAGGTTGAAATTGGAGCAGGTTTTTCGAGGAGCATGGCTCGCATATCGCAGTTCCGGGTTCCAGGTTCAACATGCTGGGTCACACTATAACATTCGCTGTTATGCAGGTGCCTAAACTTTGGACTTAGGATCTTGGACCCTGGACTCCTTGAGCACAAGGTGCTCAAGGCTCAGTACCGCTGTTATCCCCACGATGAGTCCGTTGCCCACAATTCCCCTCACAGCGTTGGGAAGCATCTCCAGAAATCCCGAAGGCAACATTGATGCGCTGGTTCCCAGGAGCAAGGGCAGCCCTACCACCAGGTGATCCCTTATGGTATCTCCACCCGGTTCACCGCCTATTATAGAGATACCCAGGCCGACCATGGCTGCCAGGGTGACAAGAAGCGCCGCTCCCACCACCCCCTCCGGCACGCTGACGAGGATCGCAGTAAACCTGGTGAAAAATGAAAGAACACACATTATGATCCCACAAAGAAGAACCGGATATCGGCTGCCCACACGGGTTACCATGATAACTCCCGGGCTCTGGGAGTAACTCACCGTTCCCAGTGTCCCCGTCAGGGCCGCCAGCATACCGCTCACCCCCGTCAATGTGATCCCTCTTTTAACCCGCTTTTCCAGATTCTCATCTCCCACCACCTTGGACACAGCGGTAAAACTGCCAAGCCCGTTTATGAGGACAGCCAGATTGGCCATAAAAAAGGAGATGGTTCCCGCAAAGGAAAACTCCAGACGAGGTCCGTGCAACGGCCAGGGAACAGACAGAAAGGGTACGCTGCTAACAAAAGACAGGTCCAGCCTTCCCCCCGCCGCCATAATACCGTACCCCAACAAGATACCCAGAAGAATGGAAAGGTTCTTGAAATAGCCCTTTCCGTAGCTTGATATCAATATGATAGCTAACGTTACTACAAGTGCCACAACCAGGGTGACAGGATCCCCGTTGGGCCGGCCCGGTCCCTTCCCGATGACCATTGGGTACAGGTATGGAAGAAAGGTAAGGGATATAAGGATCAGAACCACTCCCACAACCCGTCCGGTAAACAAGGCTGTCAACCTGTCCACCATACCTGCTGCTCCCAGAAGAAACAGGAGAAGACCTCCGGTGAGCATCCCGCCCAGCACCGCACCATAACCCCCAGATGCAAGCGCGGCCACGGAGAGCAGCAGGGCAGCAGAGGGACCATCTACCAGAGGATACCTGTGCCCTCTGAAACACTGGACTGAAGTGACAATGCCCACAAGAAGCAGCATCTTCTGGAAAAGGACCGAAGCCTCAGCCCCTTCCATATTAAGAAAGGCTGCCATAAGGCGAGCAGATATAACCACCAGGGGCAGCACCACTACCAGCCACTGTATGGCGTAGAGGAAATTTTTGGCCAGAGGCGGCCTCTGGTCCAGTGTGTAGCGCAGATCGATCATGACCCGTGATTGTCCTTCAGAAACTCACCGGGCGTCAACGTTTAAGGTCTATTTCGAATTAAGAATTACGAATTGAGAATTAAAGGCTTGATCTTGACAGGGTCGCAAAAAGTCCGTAATCGGCTTTTTGCTCCTCGGAAAGGGAAAAGCGTCGTTTTCCCTTTCCTTACAAATCAATGACTTACGGAGTAAGTCATTGATTTGGGCGCCCTGGCCGACCCCAGGCAGTTCCCTTCTCAGAGATAATTAACCGGAATCTGAACAATCCTGTCGGTCAGAAGTTCCGGCCTTTTGCCCCGGTTGATGAGAATCCCGTATGACGCGCCAGTGTCGGCCATGAAATTTTCCAGACCTCGCAACGAGGTCTTTTTCACTACGGAATTAAGCTTTATTTCCACCGGCACGATGCCGAAATCGCCTTCGATGACCAAGTCAACCTCGGATCTGTCAATGGTCCGATAATAGGAATATTCCAATTGCGTCGCCATCGTCGCCTGAAGCCCGCGGATTATTTCTTCAATCACAAAGCTTTCAAAGGAAAAACCGGCCACCGGATGAATCAGCAGGCTGTCAAGATCCCTGATCTTGAGAAAGTAATGCAGCAACCCCTGGTCCCGAAAAAAACCTTTCCTTGCCTTCTGAACTTTCTTGAGCGGGTTACCGGTATGCGGAGGCAAGTTGCGCCACAGGAAGGTCTGGTGAATGATATCCAGATAATCCTTGATCGTTGACACGCTGACCTCAAGCGCCCGCGCCATATCACTCATATTGAGCTGATGTCCGGAGAACTGGGCCAGCAAGGTGATAAATCTTCGGAAGTTGTGGATGTTCAATCTGGGGAAGAGCATCCTTATGTCGCGACCGACATAGTCGATGATATAATTTTCCATCCATTGCCGGTAAAACTCATCCTTTCTCTCACCTTCGATGATCGGCTCGGGGAAACCTCCTTTCAGCCAGAGATTCAGACTCTGCTCTATCCGTACAGTCGAGCTGATATCAAGATAGTCCAGCGCCCGAACTTTTGCATCGGTTATCATTTCATAAACGGAGGATAACGGCGCTTCATGGAATTCATTTTGTTTAAAGGGCCATAACTCAACTGTGGCAATCCGGCCGGCCAGACTCTCGGTAACCCCTTTGACAATACCAGGTGAGCTTGATCCGGTGAGCAGGAATCTGCCTTTTTGTTTTCTGTCCGCATCAATAACGCCTCTGAGCACCTTAAACAGTTCAGGATACTGCTGGGCCTCGTCAATGATCACCTTTTCCGTATAAAGGGAGAAAAAACCCAGCGGATCACCGCTGATCAGCTGATAATCATCCGGGCTTTCAAGGTCATAATATTTCCAGTCAGGGCGCAGATGGTGGACCAGGGTTGACTTGCCGCACTGCCTCGGTCCGACAATTCCCACCACCGGGAACATCTCCAGGAGACGATTGATTTTATTTTCAAGGGCACGTTTTTTATCCATGATATTTACAAGCTACTCGTAATTATCATGGGTGTCAACAACGGTTCGCCTGTTATCAGAGTAATTCCCCCCACTTTCATCGGCGAACCGTTGTCCGAGTGAATCTCCATGGGGCTCTGACGATTCGAGTATTACGTAAGCGTCCCTGAAAAATTCGCATTCAGCGCCACTGTGGATGTAAATTTGTATTGGCAGATTATATTTTAGATCCTTAATGCCGTGGCAGTTGGTACGACAGGCAATTTGAACGGTTTCAGCAACAGTATGTGCCGTTTGCTCCCCTGGGAAAAAAGCCAGAATAAATACAGATAGTTATAAATTTTTCAGGTGCAACTAGTACTTGGATTTTCCCATCACCACCCCTAAGAGGAATCCCTCGTTTAGTGCAGTCATGTTAGCACGGAGGACGACAGATGGATTGTTGTCACTACATGAAGGCAGATTAGTGGATAGCGCCACTAAAGAGGACCATGAGCCTGAAACCGACCCCGCCAAGATTAGCTATGGCGATAGCCCAAGCCATCCTACCTGCAACAGATATTGGCACCCTGTTGATCAGTCTGAAGAAGGGAACACATAAGATAGTGATTAGAAAAATCTGAAGGAAATAGATAAGGAAGTAACGTTTTAGAAAGAACGGAATAGTTAAGAAAACCTCGTAGACCCATAGAAGATTCCAAAACACCAAAGCCGAGATCCAGCCAGAGAAGTGCCATAGGGGTGACGCCATAAGATCGCCAGCCTCTTCACGTGTAGAGAAAATTTTAAATATTAAGAGAAAGAGCAGGAATACAACTCCAGTCTCTCTCAGAGCCCATGCCATACGGTTTTTTATCCCCTCCATTGTAACCATCCCTGTAACAACAGTTCCCAGGCCGTCCTGGAAATTGTATGACATGATAAAAACAAGGCTGCCTATCACAGTTACGACATGAGCCAGAATAAATAACAAATAGCCAAACGCTACTTCTCCCCACCTTAATCTTAGGAGGAAACGGAAAGGAACTATCCACAGAGGGAAAATAGCCAGTACTGCAATCCAGAGAGAGTTCCCCTGAAACGGATTAACCTGCCATCTGATCGGAAAAAATGGGCTTATCCACCAGAATGCGAATGATAGAATGTACAGATACCCTAATGCTAAGGGGAACCTGGTTTTAAATTTTTGGAAAGTCCTTTTGTTTGCGATAAAAAGGAAAAAACAGAAAAGAAGTACCGTTGGTATTGAAATGGCATTTATTTGAAAGATCATTTAAGAATTTCCTATCTCAAGGCTTGGATCATTCAATGATTGATGGACTCGCAAAAAGTCCATCAACGCGCCCCGCGCGGGGCGCCCAAATCAATGACAAGCCGCGCCTGGGAAGGGCGCCCGGATCGATGACCCGTGAAAACTGCCGCGCCTGGGAGCGGCGCCCGGATCGAGTGCCAATGGCTGTGTGTTCGATCCGTGAGGGAACCGAAAACCACGCTTTTCGGTTCCCGTGGAGCCAAAGTCTTACCCGGACTTTGGCGATATTACAGCAGCCTCCGTGAGGGAAGGGAAAACCCCGCTTTTCACTTTCCGTGGAGCCAAAGTCTCGCACAGACTTTGGTGATCTATCAGCAGTCATTGATTTGTAAGGAAAGGGAAAACGACGCTTTTCCCTTTCCCCAAGACATTAATGAGCCAGGAAAAGTTCCGCCTGGACTTTTTGCGACTCTATCAAGATTGAT
This sequence comes from bacterium, assembly GCA_029210965.1. NCBI lineage: Bacteria > bacterium. The sequence goes on from JARGFZ010000011.1 coordinate 70,425, forward strand.
CGTCAAATTATCAACAATCTCAATAGTCAGGCTCAAAGTTGTTTTCGGAATACGTATCTTCGTACCCACCTTCTGGACTGACTTTATTAGAGAATTCCTGAACCTCCACACCCGTTATGGAGAATAAGACTCCTTCCTTTGTCGGAGTTACACCGCTCGTAGATAGAGTAACCATTATTTATGTTGAGCTCAACATAAGTAATGTTATGTGGAGTTTAAACTTATGGGGTCTTGAAGGGGTCAGGCCGTGACGGGTTGTTGCTCAAACATGGTCTAATCTAGCTTTCGCATCACCCCGCTGGTTTTTACTAAACCGTAGCCGGCAAACCCGGATTAAAACCGAAAAAACGGGCTAAAAAGGAAAGGGCGCTTATTCTCTTCCTCTGAACCATCCCTATCTTTCCAGCAGCAGCCGGTTTCAGCTTGCCATGGGTCACCAGGAGCCGGATGTTCTGAACTGCGGCGATTAGATAGTCCTGCATTCGAACCCGCTCTGTCCCGCGCCACCGGGCTCTTTTGAATCCATAACGACATGATTCAGCAAAAGAGCCCTCCATGAAGTGCTTCCGAATGACGATGTCACGTCGCCCCGCACGACTCCGGGCAATATCGTAGGACCAGTCCAGGATATCCTGTTCGAAGTGCCGCTTGACCGTTCGTCCACCCGTTGTTGACCGGGTGCACTTGGGCTTAAGATCACACGCACGACAATCTTCCTTCCTCGCCATATACTCACAGGATTGTTTATCTTCCCACCGGTGACGCAGCGTCATCGTCTTCAAGGTTCTCCAGCCGCTTCTCCAGTTGACGACAAGCACGGTTGAAATATTTCTTTAGAGAGTGCGTATGAACAATGGACTCTCTCGACGCGTCAGCATCCACAAGACTCGAATCCATAAACAGCTTCTTACCCTCGACCAGACCGGCCTCCACACACTGATAGACGATCCGCTCGAAAAAGGTCTCAAACAGTTTGGCTCCCCACCTACCCCTCGCCTTGCTCAAAACGCTGTGATGTGGGATCTCAGAATCCAGGTCATATCCGAGGAACCACAGCCAGTCCAGACGCTCAGGCAACGTGTCCATCATCTCCCGCTCGCTGCGCACGTTATAGAGCATCAACAGAACCAGAAGCTTCAGGATCACGGGCGGAGGCACCGATACGTTTCCGTTCGTCCCGTATAAATGCTCCACCTCATCGGACACGAAACCAAAGTCAATGGCCTTGGCTACCTTACGCAACGGATGGTTCGGACGGATACGTTTGTCGAGATTAAAGGAAGTGTAAAACAGGGAAGGCTGGGGCGGATCCTCACGGCCCATCATAGGCAAAACCTCCGGAAAAAGGTTGCCTGTATATTACCATATCGACTACCCTAAACCCAATGAAACCGTGGGTTTGGGCAACAGCCCGTCACGGCCTGACCCCTTTGCCCCCTTCACCTGTCGCGTCGTAGTCACGCTTAGGGCGTAACTGCGACATGACAAGTCGGCGTGATTCGCAATGACAACGTTTAAACCATGCCTTCCCCCCCGGCTTTTGGTTGCCCCTGTGAAACCCTGTGGAGCGGCTTGGGAGGAGCCGCGCTGTGGTGAGTTGGCTTTTGCCGTATTTACAGAGAAAAAAATGCCGGAATATTGCTCCGGCATTCTATTTGGAATCTGGAATTGTCTTTCAGGGCTCAACGTTCCGGCCCGGGCCTTTTCCCCTCTTCACCTCTTCGCTAATCCGAAAGCAACTTCCTGAGAATCTCATTCACCACTTTCGGGACGAATCTTCCCAGGATCCAGGGAAGGTTCTGTCCCCGTTTGCCGTGCTACCAGGCCATCAGAAATCGTTTCCGGAGCCGGGTCAATGAATAGTGCTGCCAAAGAGGATCAGAAGCCTGAAACCGAGACCGCCAAGGTTGGCCATGAGGAATGCCCATGCCATCCTCCCGGCAACAGATAGCGGCACCTTGTTGACCATTCTGAAAAAGGGGACACACACAACTGTAATGAGGAAAATCTGCAGAAACCAGACCAGAAAGTATCGCTCCAGAAATAACGGAAGAGTAAAGAAGACCTCGTACACCCACAGGAGATTCCAGAGCATTAAAGCCGCGAACCATGCAGTGAAGTGCCAGAGTGGTGACGCCATCAGTTCCCCGGCCTCCTCCCGAGTCGAGAACAGCCTGAACAGAAAGAGAAACAGCAGGAACGCCACGCCGGCTTCCCTCCACGCCCAATCCATGTAATTCTTGACCTGAAGGAGGGACACCAACTCCGTGACCCTCACGGCCCTTCCTTCCCGGAAACCATAGGGCTTGAGCAGGGCGAAGTTGACCGCCGCCATGGAGGTATGGGCCAGGGCAAAGAGGACCAGGCTAAGGGATGCATCCTTCCAGGACAAGGCCAGGCGGAAGCGGAAAACCACCAGATACAGAACGCCGGCGATCAGGAAAGCCGCCGTGAGAGCCGGGCCCTGGAAAGGATCGGAGTAACGCCGGAAGGGGAAAAACGGGCTGACGAGCCAGAAGGCGAGAGAGATGAGATAAAGGTAGCCCAGGGCCGCTGGAGAGCCGTTCCCGATATGGACCGCCGTCGACCTGCAACACAGAAAAACGCCGAGGAGGAACAGGAGCACCGTGGGAATGACGACGGCGTTGGCATGGATTACGGTCCAGAGGTTCACGGATCTTCCTCCCCGGCCCTGCGTGACGGCATGTGTTCAAACCCACTCTCACACCGACACCGCCCCCAGGGTGTGAAAGAAACAGACAGCGTGGAGACCCTCGGAAGAGGGGCCATTATACCATCACATACTAATTACCCTGATCGTGCGGAACATGGACATTGACGTCGAAGAGCCATGAACCTGAACAATCGTCAGCCGTACCGTGAACCGCATAGGTTCGACCCTGAGACTTACCGGCCCTCTCCGCCCGCAGGCTGACTGTCAGGTCACCGGTCACCTCGAAATCCGGCTCGAAGTTATTCTCTTCATATAAGTCCTCGTATACACCACCGGCACTTGTTTTACTGGAACACTCATTGACGCTGACACCTGTGATGGAATACGTAACCCCCTCTTTTACCGGAATGACTGTGGAGACGTCCAGAGTAACATTTCTCATGGTGTGATCGGGTGGCCAGAGAACCTCGACGGATGGTGTGACGGCCCCCTGGAGGGGTCTGTCGTCGCAAGGGTCGCAAATGTCTCCCCGTCCGTCTATATCCACGTCGACTTGATCCGGGTTAATATCCTGGGGGCAGTTGTCGCACTCATCACCATACCGGTCGCCATCGAAATCGAGGCCTGATGTCACAACAGCAAAAGTGTTTTGTCCACCCTCGCGGCCTAATGAATAAATGGCATAGACAACATACGTAAGGTCAGTTTCGGAGGGAAAGACGTGATCTTCATAAGGGGGGTCAGTGATGTACACGTCAAATGGGACCGGCTGATCTGCATACATCCTTTGGACTCTGTAACCTGCTGCTTCTGATACCGGGCCCCAGGTCACGAGGATACGGTCGCAGTTGTAGCTCGCAACAGGGTTTCCCGGCTGCGTCAAGAATACACCGACATCAAAACTCTGATTTACAACATTTCCCCTGGGATCGCTCACCGAAAGTTCAACACGGTGCTCTCCCAACTGATCAAGGGTCGGCAGCCAGGTCAGCTCCCCTTTCTCAACATTGAACGACATGCCCGGTGCTAGGAGCCTGTGCTGGGTTCTCCGACAAGTTTCCAGGATCACCCGGTTTTATTCCTGCTCAGTGTCGCGCAGGTATTCGATGAGTTCCACCATCCTGTCACGATTAAAGCTGGTCGGAGACCCGTCGAACCGGTCCACATTTCCATCAAAAAAATCCTCCGGCCAGCCCTGCCAGGCAGACCTGCGCGACCTGACGATCCCCCTTCCCAATTCTATGAACCACTGGTTGCGCGACGTGAACCGGACCGAGGCATCAACGGCATACCAGGCGCTCATGGCCCTCAGGTACAAGTCGAGGATGGCCTCCTTGGAGGACGCGTCCTTGTAGCGGAGACCATTGGCAATGTGAGCCTTAAGATACCACGGCAGCGATCCGTCCAGAAGACTTCCCCTGAACTCGCTCAAGCTGTAGCTCTCATAGCCTCCTTGTCGGTATGCTTCCAGCGTCGTCCGATACCTGTCAAGGATCGCGGCCGCTTTCTTGTCCCCTTCATCGGCGAGGATTTCCAGGGACACCTCGTGGACCCACTTGTCGGGCCACATATCCCGGCCGAACCGCCAGAGTAGCTCATCCACTTCCTCAGCTGTGCGGCATCGGGCCCGCTCGATCCCCGATACGACAGCCTCCAGGGTGTAACCTGAGACGTGGGAGTACTTCGCGCTTTCGGCATCCACAAAAAGTTTGCGCTCAAGGGCCGCACAGGCCTCTTCACCACCGATCTCCGCCAAGGTATCGGCGACCAGAGGCATGTAATGAGCCGCAGGCCGCCGGTTTCACTGCGATCTCTCCAGCAGGGCCTTAACATCAACGTCGCGCCCGGCCCGCCCGAGCGCGTTAAAGGCTTCTCGCCGAGCACGGCTGGGAACATCTCCCCTGAAACCTATATTTAGGAGTTCACCAACGGAGTCCGCACCATGTTGTTTTTCCAGCCTTCCGATCTTTTCGAGGAGGCTGCGCTCTTCCCGGGCGAGACTGCGATTCTCCAACATTTCACGGATAAAGCCCTTGATGGAAAAGTCCAGGGGACTGCCGCCATGGCCGGCCAGCAGGGAAAGAAAGGCGCTCACTATCAGGAAAAGCAGGATGACGGTGGGAACCACCCATCTCCCCCACCGGCCTCCTGGTCGTTCCTTGCGGCTACCTCTGGTCATGGGGCACGGTCACCCTTGTCTGAGCATATGTAACATTCCCGGCATCATCGGTGGCGCTCAGTGTCAAGGTATAAACCCTGCCGTCGATGGAGCCGCCCTTCCTCTCAGCGCGAAGGTAAATCCTCCCGTCCGCTACCACCATATCACCCTCGGTGTTGCCGTTCAAGGAATCAGAGTCATAAAGGGGATCGAAAGTGTTTTCGCTATCCCCCTCGTTCATCACGATGGATTCGATGCTCCATTTCACCTCGGTGGAGCAGTTGTCGGTCAGGGACACCGCAGGGACGACCTCGACCATGCCGGGCACCCCTTGGGTAGAGTAGGGAGCAGGTCACTGAAACTATGGTAAGGCTACTCGGGCACCGTCAGACGAAAGGGACGGCAACAGTGAAGCCAAGCCTACGGTGGCAGTGACCTGCTCCCTACTCTACCCAAAGGTTTTCCTCAAGTCCGGAAAAAAGGGAGGGGGGTAGGGCAGAGTCGATCCATAAAGGCCAGGTCCTCTGCCGCACAGTAACCTTTGGAGAGGTAGCCCTGAGTTATTCCCAGCTCGGTAATAACCTGGAGATGGGTGTGATAAAACCAGTTTCCGTTTTCATTGAAATCGCCGATGTGGGCGAAGATTTCTCCCGCCTGAACTGACATTCCCTGAGCGGGGAGGGTGTCGGGCCGCAAATGGCCATAAAAGCTGAAGAAGGTTTCAAAGTCCGGGCTTTGATGACGTAACAGCACATAGCCGCCGTAATTTCCCTCACCAGCCTCGTAGCCACTCGTCTCGATGGTTGCTGCCAGCGGGGCGTGCAGCGGCGTGCCGAGGGGGACAATGATATCGATCCCGAGATGGTAAAAACGCTGCTCCTGGACCATCTGCGGGCAGTCGGCAAGAAGCTTCTCCCGGTTTTCCAGGTAAGAGGAAATGCCCCAGCCGTGGCTTCCTTCCGCCATGAGCCAATCGATGCGCCGCTGATATTCCCGCTGATCCCTGACATCCACCCCCGCAAAAACATGCCCTTCGACGGACATGTCCAGGATCAGGGGTTCGCCTTTCAGCCCCTTGAACAGGGGGTTGAGCGCGACCTTCGGGCTGTAGGCGATAAAGGGGTATCTCATTGCGGGACCAATGATCAGGAGATGGGAAAATTGTTGGTCTTAACCAGCCCCGTGACTTCGACGACAGGTTTCTCGTCGTCAAACTCGGTATCCTGGGAAAAGGCATAGTATGGGTTCATTTCCAGGTAGTAGGCTTTGTCGTAACAGTCGAGCTTTATTTTGCAGCCCCTTTTCTCATCCGGCATCAGGGTCGAAGACAGGCCGTAGTCTACTTCACCGTGTTTGGTGCTGATGACATAGGTGGGGATTTCCCTGCCACTTCCTTCCCTTCTGACCATGGTGGCTATGCTGGTGACATCATAGGAATCGATCGGGTAGTAATTGTTCCAGGGGGTCTGGATCGGCAATCCGGCGACATACACGTGGTGGAATTCGATGCCGGTCGCGCGAAGTCTGCTGGCCATTTCGTGGATAACCGTATCCCTGTCATTGATGCCGCCGAGCAGCGGAACATTGGCGTAGACCCTGACTCCCTTATTGTTCAACTTTCGCGTTAATTGTACATGCTCCGGTTTTATTTCATCGGGCAGGATAAACCAGGTTTCAATCTCCAACCGCAAGGGGGTGATGGCGCGCACACCGTTAAGGTCTGCCAGGGTATTGATGACTCCGCGAGTAAATCGTTCAGGGCTGGTGTTGAATTTCATGCTGCGCAGGCGGACCGCGTTGACGTGCGGTATTTCCGCAAGCCTTTTAACGGCCTGTTTGATAAAAAACAGGCCCTCGATGCCATCCTCTTGCGCGGAGATAACGACGTCGCTGATCTTGTTGTCGTTGGCGATATAATTGAAGGCTTCTTCACCAGCTTCGAAGTTTATTTCAACCCTGGTTTTATGGGTCCGGCAAAGGTTTTTCAGCCCGGTCTCGACAATACTGCACGCGGTCTGCCTGTTTTGGACCAGTTCCTGTTGCAGATGTGCAACCTCTTCCGCTCTGGCTTGCTTGTGTATGCGGGTTTTTCGTTTTGGCCGCGCACCGAGCAGATAGGAATCGTTGCCGATCTCCGCCAGGTACTTGATATCAATAGTGCCCTCGTCGTTTATCCGGATGACCTCCAGATCCCGGGTGAGTGGAGCAAATTTTTTAAAGAATTCGGGCGTGTAAGGGGTTCTTATCCAAATGAAACTTTCGTTTTCGGAATCTCTTTCCACCGCCCAACCGCTGCTGTACCAGTCTATCTTGCCGATCTGGGTGGCCGTGCAGATACTGGGGATGGCGCGGTCGGACAGATTGGCGCGCAGGTAATCGTTCATGATGATCCCGTAAGAGAGCGGCTTCCAATAGATACTGTTCCCTTTGATCGGGCTGCAGGGGATGTAGATGTAATGAATCTCCGCCCCCGCACCGCGCAAGCGCCTGAACAACTCGACCAACTCGGGACCGGAATCGTTGCAGTTGTTGAGAAACGGTGTCTGGACATAGACAGCGATGCCGTTGTTGACGAGTTCCGAGATGATCTCCAGGCTTTCCGGGGAGATTTCGTCAGGGTGGATGAAATGGGTGGCGACCTCTATCCGCTTGCCGAACTTCTGCAGCTCGATGTTTTTACACTTCAGGTAGTTGAGATACTCCCCCTTGTTCTCCAGAAACATGTGCGGGTAATAGGCGATAGAGCGAGTTGCAAGGCGCAGTGTCTGCACATGTTCGACCTGTTTCAACCCATCGATGGCCGCTTCCATGTTGGCGCGGTTCATGAAGGGGTCGCCGCCGGTCACGACGACCTCTTTGATCGAGGGCAAGCTCTCCACCCGGGCGACCGCTTTTTGCACATCTTTAGTTGTCGGATTTTTTTCGTTGCGGGAGTCCTTGTGCTTTCTGAAACAGAAACGGCAATAGACCGGACAGGCCATATTGAGCAGAAAGATCACCCGATTCTGGTACATCTGCTCGAACAGTCCTTCATGAAACTGGCCGATCCAGGTGTTGGCGAAACCGACCGGGTTCAACTCCTGAACAAAGGGCAGATACTGGTAGGCGATCGCTTTGGAAACCATCAGCTGGCGGATGGTGTGACGTGACAACCGCACCGGGTAGACATCGATCACCTGTTGCAGGTCAGCTCGCTGCTCCTCCGGGATAACACTGTTGGTGAGCTCGATAAGCTGATCTACCGTCTTGATGGAGACATATCCATTGCCAGGAAGAATCCGTTCCAGCAGGGCAACCAGCAGAGCATGAGGCAGGATAATCCCCTGGATGACGATCCCTTTGCCCGTGCCTGCGGCGATCTCCTGTAGAACGGTCCGGAAGAAGCCTTCGGCATCATCACCGTAACCGGTCACATCCAGCAGATCGGTGAATTTAGCCTCGCCTCTTTCTGAGGTGACCTGCTCCCAGAATTCAGCTTGGGCAAATCCGCTCCCCTGATAGACCTGTAAAAACTCTTCGGTGCAATCGATCAAGGTTTGCAGGTCCATCGTCTCTTTCTTGAGGGAATTTTTGAAAATGACGGTCATCGTCCCGTTGTCGTACTGTTCCATTGAGCAGCTCCCAGAGAAATTTTGGCCTTTCGACTCAGTGGCAAGACCCGGAGTCAGCTCTTTATCAACCGACAATCGGCCGGATTCATCCGGATATATACTTCTTCACCCCGCTTCAATGGTACGCGGCGGGCAAGCACGATAACGTGCAACATCGAACCATCATGCAACTCGACATAATAGCTTACTTCTCCCCCCATGTAACTCCGATCACGAACTTCGCCGAACAGGTAATTCATGTTCTCTTCCTGTTCGCCAAACTCCGACTTCAGTCCTATTTTCAACTGTTGCGCTCTAACAACCACCTCAGCATTATCTCCACGATCGAAGTCGATCGCCGGTGAAGCAAGGAAGGTTTCCCCGCTTGCCAAGTGAACCTGCATGAAACCGTCCATTGCCCGGTCGACCACCACCGGAATAAAATTGGGGTGGCCGAGGAAATCAGCGACAAAATGGTTGGTGAAACTGTTGTAGACTTCTTCCGGTGCCCCTTCCTGCTGCTTGACCCCCTGGTTCAGGACGATAATCTTATCCGACATAGAGAGCGCCTCACGCTGGTCATGGGTGACGAAAATGGTGGTGACACCGATATCCTGCTGCAGATTGTCTATTTCGCGCCGCATGTCCTCACGCAGATTTTCATCCAGCGCTGATAAGGGCTCGTCCATCAGCAGTACATCCGGTTCGATAACGATGGCTCGCGCCAGGGCGATTCGCTGCTGCTGCCCTCCTGAAAGCTGTGAAGGCATGCGTTTCTCCACACCGGGCAGGCGCACCAGCTCCAGGGCTTTATACACCCTCTCTCGCATCTCCTCCTTGCTCACCCCGCGGTACTTGAGGCCAAAGGCGACGTTGTCGAAGATGCTTTTGTGCGGGAACAGGGCATAATTCTGGAAGATCATCCCGAGGTTACGTTTGTGAATCGGAACATCGTTGATCCGCTTGCCATTGATGTAAATGTCCCCTTCCGTCGGGGTTTCCAGCCCCGCTATCATTCTTAACAGGGTTGTCTTACCGCAGCCGGACGGCCCGAGGAGGGTGACCAGGGACCCTTCGGCGATATCGATATCGACATTGTCGACTGCCGTCACCTCACCGAAGCGCTTTACGATTCCCCGAAATTTAACGAACGCGGGATCTTTTTCCTTCATCAAAATATATCCTGTTTATTCAATCAGAAAACTGGGCAGAAAGGCATTCAAAAGAATGCAAAAGCCTGAACACCTTTCTGCCCAAACAGTGGTTTAGGCTCCAGCTTTGATGCGGTCCCACTTCTCTCCCCATTCAAGTTGTTTGCTGTTCCAGTAAACGGGATCAGCGAACAGGAAGCCTTTAAGTGTCCCGGTCGGATCGAATGCTGGCAGCTTCTTAATTTCATCCGGCATCTCTATTTTGGTCGGATCCAGACTCGGCGGATAATTCTGGCCCTTAGCCACGGCGATGGCAGCATTGGGCTCGAGCATGAAGTTGAGCAGTTTCTGGGCGAGCTCCATGTCGCTGCCCTTGATCACGTACATATACTCCATCCAGGAGTAGGTATTGTTCGGTGCCAGATAGCCGATATTATGCCCCTGCTGCTGCAGGGCAGCGACACGGCCTGACCAGGCCACGGTCGCGTCAATCTCGCCGTTAGCGAGCAGGCTCATCAATTCGGAGCCGGACGCCCAGTACTTCTTCATCAGGCCGCGCTGTTCCTCGAGCGCATCCCAGACATCGTTGACATTGGTGATGTTATTGGGGCTCTGACCGGTGTGCAGGGCCGCATACCACATATTGGTACGGAAGTCCCCTCCCCAGGTTCCCAGGCGTCCCTCAAGGCTCTTGTCCCAAAGCAGAGAAGCCCCCAGCTTCTCAGCTTTCTCCTTGGAGATTTTGTCCAGATTGTAGGCAATCCCGGTTTGCCCGATATCATAGGGAACAGCCGACAGTTTACCATCAGTGATATTTCTCAAGGTATCGATCATTACGGGCATGACATTTTTCAAGTTGGGAATCTTGCGCTCATCCAGCACCGAATTGAAACCAAGATCCTTGTAACGTAGATAATCGTAAACAGCGCTCAGGTGGGCGATGTTAAATTCGCCACCCGGGGGGAAGGAGGCCTTAACCTGGGTCAGGAAGGCATCCATTCCGGTAAAGGTAGCGTCGATAACCTTGGTGCCAGTTGCCTTGGTAAAAGGATCGAAGGCATACTGGCGCAGCGCTTTGGAGGTAGTCCCTCCCCAGGAGTGAACCGTTATCGAGTCCCTGGCGAAAGCATTTTTTGCCAGGCCGAAGGGGCCACCTACGATCCCCACAGCTGCTCCTGCGATCCCCAAATATTTTACGAAATCGCGACGCGAGAGCTTACCCTCCTGGTAGCATTCATACATCTGGTCCAGGTTTTTTTTCATCTTGTCCTTCATTTTAAACCTCCTTGTAAAAGTTAAAGATTACCTGGCGCAGTACACATCAGGCCAACGCCAGACGGGAAGCCCATTAGCTCCCCCTGGCAAACCTTCTGGACAAATATCCCGCTGCCAACGGCAGGGAGATGGTCAAAACAATCATGACGGTGCCAAGGGCGTTGATTTCCGGACTGATCGAATTCCTCAGCATGCCGAAGATCTTTACCGGCACGGTCTGCTGCGACGCCGTCGCCCAGAACAAGGTGGCGGTGACATCATCGAAAGAGATAGTGAATGAAAACAACATCCCGGCAAAAATTGCCGGCGACAGTAGCGGAAAGGTGACAGACAGAAAGGTCTGAAAGGGACTCGCCCCGAGGGAGAGAGAAGCTTCTTCATACTCCTTTTTAATTCCGACCATCCGTGCCTGAACGACCAGCATCACATAGGGGAGAGTCAGCACTACATGACCGAGCAGGAGCAGCATGAAGCTTTTCGGCTGCTGCAGCCAACGCAGAAACAGCAGCAGGGCAACACCCAGCACGACCTCCGGAATCATAATCGGAGCGATCAGCAGGGTGTTCAGAAATTCCTTTCCGCGAAATTCGTAGCGGACGAACGCCAGTGCTGCCGGAACGGCAATCGCAGTGGCTAAAACGGAGGTCAGAGAGCCAAGAATCAGGGAATTTTTAAAGGCTCCCAGAATTGAAGGGTTGTGAATCAATTCATTGTACCAGCGGAAGCTGAATCCTTCCATTGGGAAGGAGCCAAACTGCTTAGGATTGAAGGACAGCAGCACAACGGCGACGATGGGGGCGAACATCCAGATGTAAACGAGCAGGGTGTAGAGTTTTATCAGCGACCAGCCGGTGATGAGTTTCTTCATGGTCGGACTCTACCCTCCCAAAGACTTGAAGACCTGGTTAATTCCCAGGTACTTGTTGTAGGCGAAAACAATCAGGCCAACCAGCGCGAGCAGAATCGTACTGATGGCACAGCCGAAGGGCCAGTCGAGGGTAGTGATGATCCGATTGAATACCAGGTTGGCAATCATTTCGTTCCCGGGACCGCCAAGGATCATCGGCGGTAGGTAGGTGCCGCAGGTCAGGACAAAAACCAGGAGGCAGCCTGCGCTGACTCCGGGAAGGCTCAATGGCAGAATAATCTCCTTGAATGCCTGCCACTCGGTGCAGCCAAGGTTTTTTGCCGCTTCGGTCAGGCTTCTATCGATTCCGTCCAGGCTGACATAGATGTTGAGAATCATGAACGGCAGCAGGTATTGCAGCAAGCCCATAAGGACCGCGCCTTCGTTATAGAGCATGGCGAAGGGCGAGGCGATCAGTCCCACCGACATCAGCATGTGGTTGATAAGGCCGGATTCACCAAGGATGTTGATCCAGCTCAGGGTACGGATAATAAAACTGATCCAGAAAGGCAGCATGACAAGAATCATCAGCGCCGGCTTAAGCCTGGATTCGGTTTTATAAAAAAAGTAAGCGGGGATATAGCCCATAAACAAGCAGAGCACCACAGTTTCCAGGGCCACCCGGATTGTTCTGATCAACAAAGAGGGATAGAAAAAATCAGCGAAAAACTTGCTGTAGTTTCCGAACTGGAAGGCGGGGATGTCCTGCCCGATCGGAGAACGCAGCCAGAAGCTATAGACCACCACAAAGCAGACCGGCACCACCAGAATCAAAAAGATGGCGGTAAGAGACGGCGACAAAAGCAGCCAGGGCCTGAGTTTTTTTTGTCTCATGAACTTTTGTCCAATTTTGTTATCCTATAAAAGAAAGCCCTCTTTCAGGGGGTCATGCTGCTCAACAATAAAGTGATACAGGCCGGTCAGGTACGCCATCCCTTCTATCCGAGCGACAAAGCCCTCCAGCGGACCGACTTTTTCCGTTCTGACCAGTTTCGCCTTGAAGGATGTCCTCAATGGGCTGTAATTGATGTACTCCTGGTCCATGGAGATTTTATTGTAATGATGCAGCAGGGCCAGCTTGGCGGCAGTCCCGGTTCCGCATGGAGAGCGGTCCACATGAGATTCCCCGTAGACAACGATTCCCTGTCCGGAAGCTCTGCCCCGTTCGCATTGGGAATCATAGAATTCGGCAGCATCCACGGTTTTAACTTCCGGGCGCAGCGGATGTTCTACTTTCAGTTGCTCATTGGCCGCCTTGATAATCTGCATGCCTAGATTCGTGAGGAGATCTTTATTGGCGAAGGAGGGCTCGATATCAAGTTGCGCGGCATCTACCATGGCGAAAAATCCGCCGGTGCACACCAGGTCTATGCTGATCGGGCCGAAATGTTCGATTTCGATATGTCGATCTGTGGCGAAAACAAAAGAGGGAACCATTTCAATCGCCACGGCTTTAAGCTGGCCACCGGCCACCAAGAGGTCAGCATACATCGTGCCGGACGGAGTATCCACAGAAACCCTGTTTTCCCCTTCTTCGAGAGTCAGAAATCCTGTTTTTCCCAAGGTAACCAGCGCACCTATCGTGGCATGCCCGCATAAAAAGGGATAACGCCTGGCGTCCATGTAGAGCAGCCCGAAACTCGCCTCCGGCGTCACATTTTCCGTCACCAGGGCAGCAACCGTATCTCGGGACCCCCGGGGTTCTCTGGTTAACAGGCAGCGCACATCATCATGAGCTGCCTTGAAGCTGGAAAGCTTTTCCAGCATGGTTCGCCCCTTCGGCTCCGGGAGCCCATTGACGATCAGGCGGGTCGCTTCCCCTTCGGTGTGGGAATCGATGGTTGTGATACAGTCCGCAAAACCTTGCGCGGAACATGAAAATTTATCAAAAAATTTCATTATATATCTCAGCTGTTCTCCGGGTTGTACGTCAGGATAAAATTTGCCTGATTATTTTTTTAAAAATCCGTGTTGCCGGTGCAATCAAGTCGTCCGGAAAATCATAATTGCTATCGTGCAACTCCGGCATATCGGTCCCGGCTCCAATGCCAAACAGGGCCCCTTCGGCGAGTGCGGTAAAGCGACCGAAATCCTCCGACCAGCGGAACGGATGTTCGAGCTCATGCACACGTCCTTCGGCGTTGCGATGGACGATGTCGATGGCGCATGCGGAATTCAGAGTTGCGGTAAAAATATCGCTGTATTCGATCATAAAATCCAACTTGAACATCTCTGCCAGATCCTTTGTGGCCTCTTCGGCGTATGAGATAAGTGCAGCCATTTGAGTGTCCGTAGTGCTACGCAGCGTCGCCCAAATCTCAGCGTCTGCGGGCGCCGTACCGAAGGCTCTTTCACCGAGTTGCGCACCGACGACGGTGATGAATGCGATCTCGTGCGGAGATGCCAGGCCACTGGGCTGTTGCGTCAGTCTTTCAATGATGCGGGCCATAGCCAAAGCCGGACTGCGACCGGTTTCCGGCTGCGCTGCATGGGCCGAGGCGCCACGCAGTCCGATCGTGACTCCTCGCGAAGCTGAAGTAAAGGCTCCTCGGCGTGTTACCACCTGCCCCAGCGGGTATCCGGGCAGATTGTGCAGTGCAAACACATAATCAGGTGCTATCTCTGAAAAGCGAGCATCGCGGATGACTGCTGCGGCTCCTGCACCAGTTTCCTCCGACGGTTGGAACAATAGCACGACCCGTCCTTTCGGCGGCCGCGCTGCAGTCAATTCAGTACCGACTGCGGCCAGGATCGCCATATGACCATCGTGCCCACATTTGTGGGCTATCCCTGGATTCTCTGAGCGGTAAGGTAAGCGGTTTTTTTCCTGGATCGGCAGTGCATCCAGTTCGGCACGCAACATAACTGTTGGTCCAGGCTTTGCCCCGGAAAAGACGACAGCGACCCCGGTTCCACCCAGGTTGTCCAAAATGGCGTCCGGAACCAGCGGCTCGAAAAAACGAACAATTCTTTCCGCTGTTTCCTTTTCCCTCCCGGAGATTTTCGGATCACGATGCAGCTCATGACGCAGTTCTATAATGCTATCCATAATGAGCGATCATCTTTACCACTTTTGTAGGGATTAGAATTATTGTAAAGGTAACTAAATTACTAACATATGAGAACAGAATATTACAGCATTATAATACACCCGAAATCCGAGATTGGTTTTGTTCAGTCCCGGGTCGGGGTGCGGGAGGGGTCATTTTTTCCGTTGGCGGGTATCTGTCAGCCCGGTTCGCGATTCGATGACACCAATCCGACTCGAAACCCCGCCCGGGAAGGCCCAATCGGCGGATTTCGGGTAGAGTTCTCCCTCGGGAACTCGTTTGCCGACTGTTGTAAGGTCTGA
>JARGFZ010000012.1 GCA_029210965.1 bacterium
CTACATCCAGGTTATATCTCAAACATTGTCCTGAAATTTAGAAAAGATTGAATAACGAGAACTGACCCCACGCCACGGTTTGTCTTCAGGCCAACACCGGACGGGGGGCTGTAACGGTGATGGCTGACACAAAGTACGGGACGATGGAGAACTTCCTGGGCTGTGACCAGAAGGGTATCCGTGCCCATATGCCTCCCTTGACGGATTCTCACAGTGGCAAGGGCCGTCGCAAAGGGATCTACCCTCCATCGGCGTTCCTTTACGATCCTGTCGAAGACACGAGGGGTCCCGTGGGGTCAGTTCTCGTTATTCATACTTTTAGAACGCCCGTGGGGTCTGGTTAACCGAGTTGGCCCTATTCTTGCTCCTCTTTCCTGACAATGGAAAGGAGGAGCAAGAATGGCTAGGCCACTCAGAATCCAATACCCAGGAGCCATGTATCATATCATAAGCCGAGGAATCGGCCGAATGACGATCTTCCATAACGAGAAGGACTGGATCAAGTTCATCCAGTTTACGGAACGAGTCATGGAAAAATACAACTGGATCTGCCATGCCTATTGCCTCATGGGCACCCACTACCACCTCCTTTTGGAAACTCCCGATGCCAACATGATCCCCGGGATGAAACAGCTTAACCAGTTTTACAGCCAATTCTATAACTGGAAATACCAACGTGTAGGACCGGTACTGCAAGGACGGTATAAGGCCTGGCTCGTGGAAAGGGAGGGAAAATTCCTCGATAATTCCCGTTACATCGTCAATAATCCAGTGGAAGCGAAGATGGTTCAGCACCCTTCCGAGTGGCCATGGAGCAGTTACAGAGCTACTCGCGGAATAGAAAAAGCCCCTAAGTACCTTGAATCAAAATTTCTCCTGAGACATTTTAGTTTGTCTCGAAAAAAAGCTCAAAAGATGTATGAGGATTTTGTTCTGGCGGGCATTGGAATGGAGTCCCCGTTACTGGAGGCCAAAAATCAGATCTTCCTGGGATCCGATTCCTTCATCGCTGAGGCAATGCAGCATGTTAATGGAAACGACGAACTTAATAACGTCCCCAAGGTCCAAAAACATGCGAACAGAATTTCGCTAGAGAACATATTTAATGAAACAAAGAGCAACTCCAAAGCACATCGAAACCATCTTATTCTGCGAGCTCATGACATCCACGCCTATACACAGCGTGAGATTGGAGAACATCTGGGACTACATCCAGGTTATATCTCAAACATTGTCCTGAAATTTAGAAAAGATTGAATAACGAGAACTGACCCCACGCCACGCCCTGTAATTTTCTTCTTATTGGTATTTATGGTGAAATCTATACTTTTCTGGAACTCAGAGGCCGATTGACTGGTCGGATTGAGAGATGGATGAAAATTCACACCCTGACATTGTCGTCCGAGGACATTAGAAATGATCATCGATGATCTCATCATAGGGTGGCTGGCTCTGGTTGGAGCCAAGATCCTGAGGGATTGGGACAAGCCTCAGAACGATGATGATGATGGGGATGAGAAGGGTAGTTAAGATCGGCCTCTAGCTCGTAATATAAAAACCGGGTGCCCGGTTTTTATATGGAAAAGATATTCACCTCTTCCTGAGTATCTGTTTTAAGGTGGCTCAAATGTAGGTACCTGATATCCTGAGATCATGAAGATTAGACTTTTCTTCGCAATCACAGCAATCACCCTCTGCCTGGGTGTAATGGCGGTACAGGCGGCTGTCACGCGGTCCTTCACCGGCGAAGTGGTGGGTGTCCTGGACGGGGACACTATCGAGGTCATGCGCCGCGGCGTGGCGGTGCGGGTCCGGCTGGACGGTATCGACTGCCCGGAGCGAAAGCAGGCCTTCGGCGCCCGTACGAAGCAGTTCACGTCGAAGCTGTCCTTTGCTGAGAAGGTCACGGTCATCGACAAGGGGAAAGACCGCTACGGGCGGACCATCGGCGAGGTCATCCTGCCCGACGGCACGAGCCTGAACAAAAGGCTTGTTGCCGAAGGCTACGCCTGGTGGTACTCCAGGTATTCCGATGACGAGGAACTGAGAAACCTTCAGGCCGAGGCCCGGGAAGCGAAGAAAGGCCTGTGGGTGGACCCGAAGGTCATCCCGCCCTGGATCTTCCGCATGGGCGGTGTATCGCCAAAAGAGGATCACTCTGTGGAGGTGCTCCTGGACAGGTCGGACGTAGTCTTCCTCACTGCCAGCGGGGGGAAGTACCACCGGGACGGGTGCCGGTACCTGAGTGAGAGCAGCTTCCCTGTGACGCTCGGTGAGGCGAAGGGGCGGGGGTACGAACCGTGTGGAGTGTGTAAACAGTGATCGCCTGTCATCGCGAGCTGATATTAGAGCGAAGCGATCCCGGTACCGAGACTGCTTCACTCGAATAATGGTTCGCAGTGACAATTGTGTGGGGGGACCAGATGGTCGTATCTTGCCATTGAACAAAGGGGAGTGGAGGGTCAGAACGGGAATTTGTCAATACCTGACACATACAGAAGTATATTGCTAAATTCCTGCTTTGACCCCAATTCGTCCCGAGAAGCTGCCTCGTTTGCGCCGGTCCACCCTGCTGAAGATCCGCTCGGTGGGGAGGAAGTATGCTGACGCGATCGGGTCCTGGCAGAAACGGGCCCACTTCAGCGATGAGGTCTCCTACGTGGGTGAGATGATCCAGGAGGACGCTACCCGCATCCTGGAGCTTCGTGACAAGATCAGGGATCTCGATGACCGGATCGCGGAGGTCGCGGAAGGTTCCCGCGAGGCTGTGATCATGTCGTCGATCCCCGGTTTTGGTTCCACCAGCACTGCCGAACTGGCCGGGGAGATCGGAACTGTAGAGCGGCTCGATAGTGAGTCCAGCCTGGCCCTTTACCTGGGCATGGCCAGCCTGGATAACAGCTCTGGTAAGAGGAAGGGATCCAAGTCATCGAAGATGGTCAATACCAGAGCCAAGATGGCAATGATGGCTGCTGTGGACAGCCACAGGAAATGTGTTCCCGAGTCAAAACGATACTATGAAAAGAAACGCGCCGAAGGCAAGAAACACAACCAGGCGGTCCGTGCCCTGGGACGGCACCTGTGTCGGACCATCTTCAAGATGCTCAAGGAGAACAGGGAATACGAAATCAGGGATTAGGGCGAAAATCGCTTGAAAATTCCAGCGGGATGTTCAGGGCGGGAATTTAGCAATACACCTGCAGCAGATGTCAGGAATTGACAAATTCCCGCCCTGACCCCCTTAGTCCCCCGCCTTATAACGGCGCTATGGAGGCCGGCATCGGGTCTTTGAAAACTCATTCTTTCCATGAGGCAGCCCGGCGTGGAAGATTATGTTATTGGACTTGTGACGATGTGGAAGCGGGACGGCTCATCGCCAACGAAACGTCACGGCCTTGGGGAC
Organism: bacterium; assembly: GCA_029210965.1. NCBI lineage: Bacteria > bacterium. The sequence goes on from JARGFZ010000012.1 coordinate 3,404, forward strand.
CGAAGGGGCCGTCACCGGATACGGTCTGGAAAAACAGGACACCCATCAGCCGTGAGGAAAGAGAACACTTTGTAAGGTCCCACCGTGAAAACCGGGAATATTATGGTAAACTTTGTGACAAAAGTAAGTCGGAGAGGACGAAGGGCGAGCGCAGGGCTGTCGAAAAAACACTGGTCGACGCCGGATGCCTCGTCGTAAAAAGGAGGCGAATTACTCCACAGGTTTACGATGAAAAAAGGACTGACTTAACGTGAACGGTACAAGGGCAGAATTGCTGCAGTTATTAACGACCTTCTGGACAGGCCCAACGACAAAAATACGGATAACCAGAATCAGATTAGGCCTGATATGACTGATTTTGAAATAGAACGGATGCATCTTCTGAGAGGGCGAAATAAATCAGAAGATTGTAACAGTAATAAAACACTCCAGCTCGGGCAAGTGATCGATGTTTTGCCAAGGGCTGGCGCTCAAGAAAGAACACACAAAAGTTTTTCCAAATTTTGGGGAGACCTGAGGCCACACCTTTCTCATCCTCTTCAAAGGATTAGAGCCGAGGATGTTTGATACTACAACTATGCAGATATTGATCAACCGAACAGCCTGTTCATATGTGAAGATTAAAGAGGCTTTGATACCATGAAGCAGAACCTGCCCCTTTCCTTCATTGAGCTTCTTTTCGACAAGCTGGATCCGGACCGGTTCATGGCCCTTTTTCTGGAGGCGCTCACCAGCGCCCAGAAGGTGGAGCGGGGGTCCATCTGGATCCGCAAGGGGGATGGTTACGTCTGCGTCGAGGCGAGCGGGGATGAGGCCGACAAGGTCAAAGGGTTCATTTTAAGCCGCTCCCAAAAGAGCATCGTGGGCGCCGTCATCGAAAGCGGCCGCATGACCATTGCCGAGCCGGACAAGGATCGGCGGCACTTCAAAGAGGTGGACCGCAGGCTCGACACCAAGAACAGCCTCATCCTGTGTTTTCCGCTCCATGCAAGGGACGATACCGTCTACGGGGCGGTGCAGATCCTGGACACCACGGCGGGCGGTTTCCGGATGAACCTCGACCCGGAGTACCTGGAACTTCTCCAAGGTCTCGTTGCTATCGGAAGTATTGCGCTCAGCACTGTCCTGGAACTTGCCGAGCAGTTCGAGCAGAATGTGGACATAAAGAAAGTGAAAGACCGGATGCTTGCCGAGCCTCTCATGATCGGTCAGAGTCAAGAGTTCCTCAAGGTCTTGGACCTTGCCAAAGTCTACTCCAGCAACCAGTTTCCCGTTATGATCACCGGCGAGAGCGGCACCGGAAAGGAGCTTCTGGCCAGGGAGATCCACAGGCTCAGCCCCCGTAAGAACAGGCCCTTCCTTACCCAGAATTGCAGCGCCATCCCCGAGAACCTCCTGGAAAGTGAGCTGTTCGGCTACAAGAAAGGAGCCTTTACCGGTGCTGACAAGGACAAGCTGGGGCTTTTCGAAGCGTCGGACGGCGGGACCGTCTTCCTCGACGAGATCGGGGACATGGCCCTGGGCCTACAGGCCAAGATCCTGAGGGTGCTGCAAAGCAGTGAGGTCAAGCCCCTGGGAAGCACCACCGCCCGGAAGGTGGACGTCCGTATTATCTCGGCCACCAACAAGAACCTGGTTGAAAGCATTAAAAAAGGAGGCTTTCGCAAGGACCTCTATTACCGCCTCAACGTCCTGCCCCTGGAGGTCCCCCCTGTAAGGAAGAGAAGGGACGACATCCCCCTCCTGCTCACCCACTTCATGGCTCACTACACCAACGGGCCGAACATGCCAATTAGAACTTTCAGCCCTGAGGCAATGGAGGTGCTGGTTAAGCAGTTGTGGCCGGGAAATATTCGGGAGATCGAGAACCTTGCCAAATACCTCCTTACGGTTACCGAGGGTAATGTGGAGGTTACCGACCTGCCGCCACCCTATAACGCGGAACCAAAAAAGGGTCAAGGCATACCTCCAGCACAGCCCCATGACGAAACGGATATCCTGCCTTCCACCCCGCCCCCTGCACCAGGTGCCGGAGCCTCAATGGACGAGATGGAGCGAAAATATATGCTCTCTGTTCTCGAGATGACGAAGTGGAACGTCGCCGCCGCGGCCCGTCATGCCGGGATCAAGAGAACGACCTTCAACTCGAGGATGAAGAAGCACGGGATCAGTAAGAAGGGATAATCTAAAATCCAAAATTTAAAATCTAAAAGGGAAACTGCCTCACACCCTTACAGGAACCGCTGCTCCCACCAGAGTCAGGTTAAACTTTGCGTAACTTTGCTTGCCACGTCGAAGCTGAAAGCGAAGAAGCTACTCCTGGTTTTACCTTTACAACCTGAGCTTGTTTCCGGCTAGCCCTTTATCTTCCCATTATTAAAGCGGTCCCTGAATCTTTTCGCTTTCTCTGACATGCACTCGTGGTAAAACTCCATCTGCATCTGGAGCCAGGCAAACTTCTGCTCCACCGGAACTTTACGGTAAGCTTTCATCTGCTCGAGTGTTCGATAATAGAGGAGCAGCCTGTCTTTGTCCTGTTCACTCATCCTTGTCACTCTTGAGGATCATTTGCAGATGGCTGACATCGGCCTCGTCCTGGGGTCTTCCCGTATCCTTTTTCATCTCGATAAGCGTATTTATGGATGCTGTTGCAACCGGGGTCCCGCCGAAATCGATCTCCTGCCTGTCACCGTACACTGTATCGAAATCGACAGGGGGTTCTGTCATCACATCTAAAAGAAAATAGGGATGCTCCGGATCATACAGGGGAAAGACCAGCATCCCCTTGTCTTCGCGCCATGCCTTTCTTTTATAGCTGTCAGCGAACTCGTCCAGCTTTACCGGGATCTTTGGTTTTAGCCCAAGTTCCCTGACCGTTTCCAGGAATTTAGAAACATTTTCCTGTTCCAGATCTATCATAAGGTCAATATCACCCGTTGCCCTCTCGATACCGTGCAGGTTGACAGCCACACCACCGACGACAAGGTAACGCACAGTCTGTTTATTGAGAGTATTGAAGAGATTCCTATAGAGGTGCATGATAAAAGCCCTTGGATTTTACCCAGAATCTGTGTGGTGATCTCATTGTAGCTTAAAACTGGAAGATACAGAGGAAAAAGTTACAGTCCAACTCCACGCCCCCTCACTTCACTCACTCAAGACGCAAAGATGCTAAGAAGATCAACACCTGAATCGGGTGGGAATCAAATTAGAGTTTTACTTTCGTTACCTTTTCAACAAATCCCCCGATTACCCCAAAGCTCGGTCGTAGAAGAGGTCTCGAGGGAACCTTGTCGGTTATTCCAGTTCTATCTCCGGTTTTCGGCTACCCCCTCCATCCTCGGGGACGATGAACTCCTCGTCATACCGATACCTGGATGGTCTCGCCAACCAGCCATCCTCGATGCCTTCACCCGCGACACCCATTCCAACGATCAAAGGGCGTATGACAAATCGGGCCTGAGGTTTTGGAGCCGTTGCCATCTTTTCCCTGACAAAACCGGGATCCTGGTACCGGCTTTTGGGTAGGTGATGGTAATGATCCGACTCTTTCCACGCCATGGAAACACAATCTCCCAGGGTCCTGAAAAAAACTCCCACCCTGCCAAGCACCCCCTGAACCTCGGCAGCACTGTATGCTATCTGGTTAAATTCAGGATCGGCAAAGCGGCTCTTGGGTATGTGATACCAGGTATCAGCCTCCTCCCAGGCCCTGCCGACACAGTCCCTGAAAGACCCAAGAAAGGCGTTCCTGGGGACTGGCTTTTCCTGCCGGGGAAGGCACCCGCCTCCTTCTCCCCCAGTGTTGCCTCCACCGAAGCGGCTCTTGGGGATGTGGTAGTGGCGATCCGAGTCCTGCCACGCTTTCGAAAAACAGCCCCCCAACCTACTGAAAAAAACTCCCACACTGCCAACAAACCTTTTCATGACCTACCCCCTTTAACTTTCCCCAAGACATCCTTGCCATGAAATCGATGCCTGCGTTTCAACCATTACTTCCCGAACCTGCCGCTCCGGAGACTGCTGCTTTCCGCTTCGGCCCACTGGCGCCGCACATCCTGATAGATCTCCCTCCAGACCTTCAGGTGGTCTTTGGGCTCTTCGACACTTCCCTTTACGACCAGATCCCTGGCCCCGCTGACCGCCGCGGCATTTCCGATTACAGTGGCTGACTTTTCCATGACCGATCCCCCTTTAGCTCCAATTCCGGCCGCTATGATCTTTCCCGGCCCTTTTATTTTCAAGTATCGTTGACCTGTAAGAAGCAAGGGCGGTGCCATGGGAGAAAAACAAGGGAAAATTGCTCTATGTAATTGTTTTTAAATTCTTTTTCTTCCAGAAAGTGCCGGGTGGAAGGACCGTTTACCAGCCGCAGATCGCCAAAGTGACGAAATAGCGGCACAATGTCATCAACGTGACGATGGGGTGCGGCCTCATGAGTATGGGCGGTGAGTCAGTGCGGAATGCGTTGAAAAAAAAGAGCCAGTACCCAGGAGCCGGGAGCCAGAAGAAAAATAGAGCCCCAGATGAAGGCGGAAGGACAAGATCAAAATCCCAAAAATAAACGGCCCCGCTTCCGCGGAGCCGTTATTTGTTCTTTTGGGGAATCAGGTTATCCCCATGGACATGGTCTCCGGCCTGACCGGACCACTTTTAAAGACGCGAAAGGAACTGAGCGTTTTTAAAACTCCACGTTATAGGTAAGATACAGGTTGCTGGCCGTTTCGATGGGAACCATCATCTGGGCTAACATGGGGTTGTTGATGTCATCCATGTCCTTGGGAGCGCCAACCCAGTTGCTGCTTCCGGTGTAATCGAAGGTGTAATCCTGGTAACCCAGCTTGAAAAAGGCCCTGCCCCTGCGAAACACCGGCTCCTGCTTCAGGTCCTTGATGATATAGAACTCGGTGACGTTACCGCGTACGCCGAGCTTGCTGGTGAGCATGTCATCAGCTGCGGGGGTAAAAGTGAGCCAATCTTCCGAACCCTGATTGTACTCGGCACCAAACTTCAGACCGAGGTCGTCCATGTCATATCTGGCGCCTACGTAGACGGCGTTGCCTGTCTTGGATTTCTTTTCGCCGCCCATCATGGGGTTATCGTACAGCAGGCCGGCCATGCCCATGTAAAGGTTATCGTTGGGGTCAGTCTTGCTCATAGCCGCCGAGGCGAACCAGTTGATGTTTCCGGCCTTGCCGGTAACCACGGCACCGAACTGGTCGATGTTGCCTAAATTCACGTTGTCCACTGTCGTCTCGGGCTGGGCGAAGATGTCCAGTGCCCTGTTGTACTGAAACTCTATGCGCAGCGCCTCCGTTTCGTAGGCAGCCACATCCAGGCCGATCATTTTTACATCCTTGAGGGGGGAACTACCATCGACCTGGTAGCCGCTGTCGAACCCTTTACCGTAGCACAGCTTGGCATAGGCGCCAGGCAGTGCATCGATATCGGGGGCAATTCCCAGGACCAGGCCGTCAAAGGCGTAGTCCACCAGGATACCGGGAGTGCCGGAAGCGCCTGTTTTTTCCATATTGTGCCTCAGGTTGGTGGGAATACCGCCTGTGGAGGGCCTGCGTCCTACTGAAAACCATACGGGAGAGTCGCCGATGCCGCTCCACGACGCGAAGGCGGTGTCCACTCTGACCACGCTGTCCTGGGGAACGTGGGAGGTGTTGCCGTCGAACATGCTATACCGGTCCGCGAAGTATGGGCCGAGGACCGTATCAGCGGACTGGTGGCCCCAGACCTTGTACATCACCAGGCGGGCCTTGACGCTAATATCCTCAGTGGCACGGGCGTTTATGTTCAGACCGAAGCGGTTGGTCCACAGATCGCTGTTCTTTACTGTGTATCCTCCTGCGGCAATGGGAGTCATTATCTCAGCCGGATTGAACTGATAGTAAAGGGGGACATCCCCTTCGATAGAGTCCATGCGGAACTGGTAGTCACCACTGATAGTGATGGGGGAGCGGGAGTCCTTGAGCCTCCTGGTCAGCTTCTCATTGTCCTTGGAAAGGTCTTCCAGGCGCTGCTTCATGTTCGTGATCTCAGTTTCGACCTCGGCGTCCGTGAGTGCAAAGGCCGAGAACGGGACTGCGAGCAGAGCGATCAGCATTATTGCGGTCAGCTTTTTCATGTTTTCCTCCCTAGCTTGGTTATTTTCAACATCCGGGCTTTGTGCCCTTCATGTCATTGGCTTCCTTGATGACCTTCCTGTCTCCCTCGATCACATAATTGATCTTCACCTCGTCACCCTCCCAGAGGCGGTCGTCGAGTTTGAAAAGCGCCACATCGTTCTCAACGAAGAAGGTCATCTCTTCTCCATCAACATCCACCGTGACTGTCCTTTCATCCAGGTCGAAGGAAACGATGATCCCCTTAACCTTGGTCTTGTCCTCGGCCATGGCCACCCCGGACAATGCCGAAAGGCACAAAATGGCCGCCACCGTTATCGCGATCACTCTTGCCGTTTTCATTTGCTCCTCCATGGGAAGTGAAATTATCCCTGCTTAGGAGAGGACATACTCTCCTGTTGATTATTTGATCTTGCGGACACCGGTACGCATGGGATCGCCTTCATATCCAAGGGCTTCCCAATCCAGACGCTTGTCGCGGCCGAAGTGACAGTCACCGCACTGGAGAGCCTGTTCCTTGGGGGCCACCTCGTGGTTGATGCTGCCGTAACTTTCCGTAGACACGAAGGTAAACTTTCCACTGTAGGGCAGGCCAGCGGTTTCCGCCCCCGCCTGCAGAGCTTTCTCCCAATCGTAATGAGACCACAGACCGCCGTAGCTCTGGAAGATCAGCAGGTATTTGAACTTTGAATCGATGGCCTGTTTGCCCGTGAACTTCTTGAAAGGAAAGATCTTTGACCCCTTGTCCTTGATGTCGCCCACCGGCTTGGCGATAATGACGGGGCCTTTGGTGTCAGAAACCTTCTCGCCTTTCAGATAGCGGGTGATCTTGCCGTTGTACCAGGCGTACGTCGGCACCACGTCCTTTTCCCACACAAAAGTTCCCTTGTGACGGGTGAAGGTCTCCTTGCCGAACTGCTCTTCGGGCTCAACTTCCTTACCCACCGTGGACCAGTCCCAGCTCATCTTGGTGGCCTGCCCCTTGGCGAAGAAGGGGATGTGGCAGGTCTGGCAGGCCAACGTCCTGGTGTGAGCGGTCAGTAGATTTTTACTGTTGGAATCCCTGTGAGGGTCCCGGTGGCAGTCCTCGCAGGCTACTCTTCCGTCGTTGGTGGCCATGAAGGTGGATGCGCCGGCAATGCGGTGGTCTCGGGTCAAATGGCATTCCTGGCACGTCATATCGGCCGAGCCGCCCATGTGGATATCGTGTTCCCGGGCCGGCTTTGTCAGGCTGGAATCCAGGTCCCCATGCTTGACGGCGTCCCCTCCCCCGGCGAAGAAGTGGCAAACACCGCAGTTTTTCCGGTCCGGCATGCTGACGCTTCTGGCAGCAGCCACCAGATCCATGCGACCCTTCTCAATCATCTCCTGGTCGGGCAAACCAGCCATAGTTTTTTTGTAGTGACCTTTTTTCGCGTGGCATACGAGGCAATCGATCTTTTTCACGTCCATCTGAGGGTCAGCGCCATCGCTCCAGCCGTAACCCGCGTGACACTTGGTACAAAAAGCCCGGCTGGCTTCGATGTCCACACAGAAATTGTTGATGAGGTTGGCCTTGCCGTACTCTTCTTTACTCTTTTCCATCCCTTTGACCGTCCGGGGCGGACCCTTCCATTTGTAGTGTGATGTTTCGAGGAACTGCTCGGCCTGTTCCTGATGACACTCGAGACAGGCTGCCGTGACCTCTTCACCGGTAGTGAAGGGCCCTTCTATATATTCAGTGTGGTCCTCCGTGGCCATCGCCAAGGAAACGAATACCAGCAGTGCTCCTGTCAATGCTGCGATCATGGTAATGCTTCTGACCTTCATGAAAAACCTCCTGTAGTGAGCCGGGATCGTCCGATCGATCTTCATATCTGAATGTGTATATGTTGACAGCATATTAATGTTTCATAATACATTAACTTAAAAACTATATTTCTCACAATCTTTTGATATACGAATATAATAATCAGGTCAAGTATTAATTTTCACATGCCTGCTAATAGCGCACCAAGCTCCTTATTGATCCTGTACCAACTTAATAAGTCCTTAAACCTTTACTCCCCTCCGGTGTCTTTACACATAAAGGTGGTCAGCGGATTTCACGTCCGCCTTGCATGGGAAGCCTTCACAGTTCATAATTAAGCTCAAGAGGGGACTTACAGGGAGGTAATCCATGAGAAAGTACACACCGTACATTGTGCTGCTGGCTGCAGTATTCTTAAGTTCGGGATGCGTTGCCTACCAGGCACAACCAGCCTACGGGCACGAACCGTCGCCGAGGGTGGTGGTCAGCCAGCCTGACTACCTCTACATTATTCCCAGCTTCGGCGTGTATTTTGTTCCCAACATCAGCGCAGAGGTCTTCTTCGTGAACGGCCGCTGGTATTACAGCGCCAATGGTGTCTGGTACTGGGGAGCAAACTATGGCGGACCGTGGACCTATATAGAGGTTAGGTATATCCCCAGTCATCTCAGAAAGCTGCCCAGGGATTACCGCGCCAGGTACCGGAACGATTATTACAGGGTCCCCTACGGGCACTGGGAGAAGCGGCGTGAAGAGGTGCCTCCCAGGGTCCAACCCAGAACTCCTCCCTACCTGGAAAAGTACAAGAGTAATGTCTATCTCAGCCCTCAGAGCCCGGATGTTGTTTTCCACGATGGCTCATGGTATCGCCGGTACAAGGGCATCTGGTATCAGGGAAAAAGCAATACGGGGCCCTGGAGGTACAGGGAAATGGAGAAGATCCCCAAGACCATCAGAAAGCTGCCGCCCGAATACAGGGAGAAAAGATCTGACAAACCGAACAAACAGGTTCCGTGGTTCAAGGTGGAAAAAAAGTACAGGAAGAAGATGGAGAAGAGGGACAGGGAGTGGGGGGATGACTAAAATTCGGTGAACTGTGAGCTGTGAACTGTGAAGAGTGAAGGGTAAGCACTGAATGTTGAATGCAGAACGCAGAATAAGATAAGATCAAAACATGTCCGCCCTGTCCATTGATGCCCATGCGCACCACTTCTTTTTTTGGGCCCACTGCTAGCCCGGCCTATTCACGAGGTTCTTTTCCGTTCTGTCTGCGTTGCTGTGTCGTTCCCTTGTGCGGAATACTAAAGTATGCCTCCGCGCTCCCTGGACAGTCGCCTTGCCGGAACGAAAAACTCCTCTCGTGACTATGTCCGGACAACCCCGCATAATTCATGATGTTTATCGTGCCATTCCCATTTATCCATATTTGCCACACAGTTAGCTCACATCTCATCACCATCATGAATAATGCGGGCTAGACCTTGCTTCTGCTTTAAGGTTTTACACTAAAAAGCCCGGGCCGATGTCCGGGCTTTTTAGTGTTTACGATTCACGGTTCACTACTTTTCCATCATTTCCCTCAACACCGTCTGCAAAATTCCCCCGTTGCGGTAGTACTCCACATCCACAGCACTATCGAGGCGGACCAGAACCTCGAACCTGACAGGCTCTGCCCCCTCGGCTGCAGCAGTTACAATGAGTATCCCCTTGGGCTTGAGTCCGTCCTTAATCCCCTCGATGTTGATAATTTCCCGGCCGCTCAACCCCAGGCTCTCAACACTTTGCCCACCCGTGAACTGTAGAGGCAGCACCCCCATTCCCACCAGGTTGCTGCGGTGGATGCGTTCGTAGGAGCTTGCTATGACAGCCCTGACACCCAGCAGATGAGCCCCCTTGGCTGCCCAGTCCCGTGAACTGCCAGCGCCATACTCTTCTCCCCCCAGGATCACGAGGGGGACACCTTCCTCCCGGTATCTGGCGGCAGCATCGTAAATGGTCAGCCGGTCACCGCCTGGCTGATGCCGGGTCCATCCACCCTCCTCCTCCACCATGCCGTTACGGATCCTTATATTGGCAAAGGTGCCCCGCACCATGACTTCGTGGTTTCCTCTCCTGGAGCCGAAACTGTTGAAACCCTCGGCCTGGATCCCTTGGCCAATCAGATACTGCCCTGCCGGGCCATCCTCAGGAATGTTGCCTGCAGGGGAAATGTGATCCGTTGTAAGGGTGTCGCCAAAAACGGCCAGAACCCTGGCGCCTGTAATATCCATCAAGGGAGCCGGTTCCGGTGGCAGGTCGATAAAAAATGGCGGCTCCCTGATGTAGGTTGACTCCTGATCCCACTGGTAAAGGTCTCCTTCCGGCACCTCCATCTGATCCCACTGTGCCTCTCCGGTGAACAGGTTGGCGTACTCTTTCTCGAACAGGTCAGCGTGAACCGTTTCGGATACGAACTGATCTATCTCTTCACGGTCAGGCCAGATATCCGCAAGAAAAACCTCGATCCCGTTGGAGTCGATCCCTATGGGTTCCGAAGTCAGGTCGAGCTCTACCGTACCCGCGATAGCGTATGCCACCACAAGTATGGGAGATGCCAGGTAGTTGGCCCTGACAAAGGGGTTGATGCGGGCCTCGTAGTTCCGGTTGCCCGACAGCACCGCGGCAGTGACCAGCTGATTGTCTTCGATAGTCCTGGATATATGGGAAGGCAGAGGACCGCTGTTTCCGATACATGTTGTACAGCCGTACCCTACAACGTGAAATCCCAGAGCCTCCAGGAAGGGCATGAGCCCGGCCAGCTCCAGGTAGTCGGTAACGACTTTAGAACCCGGCGCCAGGCTGGTCTTGACCCACGGTTTCCTTCTCAGGCCTCTTTGTACCGCGTTTCTCGCCAGAAGCCCGGCACCCATCATGGCCGAGGGGTTGGATGTGTTGGTGCAGCTGGTGATGGCAGCAATGACCACCGAACCGTCGCATAATTGAATGGTTTCCGGTCCACCGTCCCAGGGAACACATCGGCATACGGTTCTGGGGGGCACAGGACAAGAGCACGAACTGGGGCTGTCCGTAGGTGAGCCGCCTTCCTGGGTCCAGCACCCGCTGTCAGCGAAGCTGTTCGGATCGGAAATGATCCCTGCCTTGAGCATTTCGGGGAGGTTTTTTAAAAAAGAACTCTTTAGTCCCGAGAGAGGGACCCTCTCGTGAGGCTTGCGCGGCCCGGCCAGGGATCTTTCTATCGCACCGAGGTCAACCTCCACAATATCTGTGTAATGGGGGTCCGGTGTATCGGCCCTTTGAAAAAGTCCCTGCTCCTTCATGTAGGTTTCCACAAGCTGCACCAGACCGGCCGGTCTCCCTGTTCCGGTAAGATAACGCAGTGTTTCCTCGTCCACAGGAAAAAGGGTAGCTGTAGCGCCGAACTCGGGGGACATATTGGAGATGGTCGCCCTGTCAGGAAGGGTCAGAGCAGAGAGACCGGGGCCGAAGAACTCCACGAACTTTCCCACAACCCCCTTTTCCCGCAGCATCCCGGTCACTGTCAGAACAAGGTCGGTGGCGGTTACATCCGGCAGCAGCCTGCCTGCTACCTTGACACCCACAACCTCCGGTACAAGCATGTAGTAAGGCTGTCCCAGCAGCACAGCCTCCGCTTCGATGCCTCCCACCCCCCAACTCAGGACTCCCAGCCCGTTGATCATGGGGGTGTGGGAGTCGGTCCCTACAAGGGTGTCGGGAAAGGCGACGATCTCACCGTGCCTTTCTGACCTGACCACCACCTTACCCAGGTACTCCAGGTTCACCTGATGAACGATTCCGGTCCCCGGAGGAACCACCTGCAGGTTCTCAAAGGAGCCTTGCCCCCACTTGAGAAGGGAGTACCGTTCCTGGTTCCGCTCGATCTCTTTCTTTACGTTGTACTCATAGGAATCCTCTGTACCAAAACGGTCCACCTGGACAGAATGGTCGATGATGAGATCAGCCGGGACTTGCGGATTAATACGTTGCGGGTCGCCACCGGACCTGGCCACAGCCGATCTCATAGCCGCAAGATCCACCAGGGCAGGAACACCCGTAAAATCCTGGAGGATGACCCTGCCGGGCATGAACGGGAAAACAGCCGGGTCCTTCAGGTCAGGGCTCCAACCGGCAAGACTCTGAAGCTCCTCAAAAGAACCTCTTCCCCCGGCTGCGCTTCTGATCAGGTTCTCCAGGAGGATCCTGATGGACCGGGGCAGTGTATGAAGTGTGCACAACCCTGCCTTTTCAAGGGAATCGAGTCTGAAGATCGTGAAATTTTCACTGCCTACCTTGAGCGTATCTTTGGGATTGAAGGGTAGGTTACTATTTTCATTCATATAATTTCTCCGTTACGCTAACTTTTGGGCGCCTGTTTGAGGATTTTCCCAATTCAAGATCCGATATTCAAAAAATACTGCATACAATATCGACTGGATTCCGGCTCATCACGCCAACGCGTGATCGAAAAGCGTACTCTGCGTTTCAATTCAACGCTTCTACCAAAGTCGAGATTGCTTCGGCGCATTCCATAGCCTCACAATGACAAGCACAATAGCAGCTGTTTTCCTTCCGCGTTCTACATTCTGATTCTCCCAAGCACGCAATCACGCTCCACGCACGTACGGAATTTCTAACTGGCTCCTGGCTCCTGCATTTACACCATTTTTTTCGGGTCCAATGTTTCCTCAACTTCCTCGTCCGTCAGGATCCCCTTCTCCTTCACCAGCTCCCGGATCGTCTTGCCTTCTTCAAAGGCCTCCTTGGCAAGTTCCGCGGCCCGATCGTATCCGATCTTCCCAGCCAGGGGGGTCACCAGGGCAAGGCTTTGCTCCACCAGGTCCGCACACCGATCCGCATTTGCAGTGATTTTACTGACATACTTTTCCCCCAGCAGGCGGCTGGTGCCAGACAGGAGGGTAATTGACTCGGCGATCACAAACCCGATCAGGGGCATGGCCACGTTAAGCTCAAGGATTCCCGAGGCGTTAGCCATCGTCACTGTAAGGTCGTTGCCCATGACCCTTGCCCCCACCTGGATCGCTGATTCCACAAGCACGGGGTTGACCTTGCCTGGCATGAGGGAAGAGCCGGGTTGTAAAGAGGGCAGGGTGATCTCGCCGATACTCCCCCGCGGACCCGAAGCCAGCAAACGCAGGTCGGAAGCTATCTTCACGAGGGAGGAAGCATAGAGGGCAAGGGCCTTCATAAGTCCGGTAAGAGCCTCCTTGCCGCCCTGCGCGGCAAATCGATTAGACACAATCCTGCACTCGACCCCGGTCTTGGCTGTGAGAAACGCCACTGCCCTTTCCGCGAATTCCGGGTGGGCACTGAGACCAGTTCCCACTGCAGTCCCCCCGAGGGTCAGCTCCTCCAGGTCCGGCAGGCACCTGTTCACAGCCTCGATCCCGTGTACGACCTGTGCCGCCCAGCCTGAAAACTCCTGGCCCAGGGTTATGGGGACCGCATCCTGCATGTGAGTCCGCCCAAGCTTGACAAGGTTGGCGAACTCCTCTGCCTTATTTCCCAGGGCCGCCTGCAGGCTCTCCAGGGCCGGCAGCAGTATCTCCTGGACCTGAAGCCTGGAGGCAATGTGCAGAGCCGTAGGGATCACATCGTTGCTGGATTGACCCAGGTTGACGTGGTCGTTGGGGTGAACAGGAGTGCGCCCCTGCCTCTTGCTGCCCAGAAGTTCGTTGGCCCTGGCCGCGATAACCTCGTTCATGTTCATGTTGGTGGAGGTTCCGGAACCGGTTTGAAACACATCCACCGGGAACTGGTCGACAAAGCGCCCCTGGACGATCTCCTCTGCCGCCTGCCCGATAGCCTCTGCGAGCTCTTTGTCGAGCAGGCCAAGCTCGTGGTTCACCCTGGAAGCGGCCAGCTTGATGAGAGCCAGGCTCCTGAGGACACTGGCCGGCATGGTGTAGCCGGATATGGGGAAATTTTCCACTGCCCGCTGAGTGGAGGCTCCGTAGTAAGCCTCCTCAGGAACCTCCATCCTGCCCATGGAATCGTAGACCTCGATCATCCTCAACCTCCCCCTGTATATAAACGGGTCATCCACCTTTGTTATGTATCATTAAAAGTATTTCAATTTTATCACTTTTCAGTAACCTTTACTCAGGGTGACATCCTGTGCCTTGATATGGATCGGTTCGGGCCTGACAATTAATAATACCCTAAAGGAGAGTCTTCTATATGAGTTTATCAGTTAAACATGGCGTGGCTATCGTTGTCGCCGGAGAGGCGGGCCAGGGGATCCAGACTATCGAATCCATCCTCACGATGGTTCTGAAAAGATCGGGCTACCATGTATTCGCCACGAAAGAGTACATGTCCCGCATACGAGGGGGCAGCAACTCTACCCTGATCCGCGTCGGGCACGAACGAACCCCTGCCCATGTGGACCGCATCGATGTCCTCGTCCCTCTGGACGACAACGCCCTGGAGCATCTGGCCTCCCGCATCTCCCGTGAAACGATGATCATCGGTGAAAGGGAAAACCTCCAAACTTTACATGACCTCCTTGACATCCCCTTTAGCGGTCTGGCTGAAAAAGCAGGGGGGAAGATATACGCCAACACGGTAGCCATAGCGGCTCTCCTGGGAATTTTGGAGGGTGAGTTAAACCTCCTGGAGGAATACCTGTCGGATCGCTTTGAAAAAAAGGGTAAATCCATCGTCAAGGGGAATCTGGAGGCTGCCCGGCTGGGTTTCCAGGCGGGGCGCGAACTGCGTTCTTCCGGGAAAACATCCTTCGATCTGAAAAAGAACCCTGAAACGGCCAATGATATCCTCATCAGCGGCGGCGCGGCTGTGGCTTTAGGTGCCATTTCCGGAGGGTGCAACTTTATCTCTTCCTACCCCATGTCCCCTGGTACCGCAGTCCTTAACTTCATGGCCCACCACGACAGCCAGTTCGGCATTGTGGTGGAACAGGCGGAGGATGAGATCGCTGCTGTCAATATGGCTTTAGGAGCCTGGTATGCAGGCGCCAGGGCCATGGTCACCACCTCCGGCGGAGGGTTCGCCCTCATGGAAGAGGGAGTCAGCCTTGCCGGTATTACTGAATCCCCCCTTGTGGTGCATGTTGGTCAACGGCCGGGACCGGCCACAGGAATGGCAACACGGACAGAGCAGGGCGACCTTGATCTTGTCCTCCACTCGGGGCACGGCGAGTTTCCCCGGATCGTCTACGCTCCAGGTTCTGTAGAGGAAGCGTTCCAGCTGACCCGCCGCGCCTTTAACGAAGCCGACAGATACCAGGTTCCCGTTTTTGTCCTCACCGACCAGTACTTTATTGACTCTTACTGCAGCGTTCCCGCTCTTGATACCGGTACTGCCGATATAGAAGATCACACAGTGAGGACTTTGGCCGATTACAAACGCTATGCATTTACCGAAGAGGGGATATCTCCCAGGGGAATCCCGGGGTTCGGCGAGGGGCTGGTCTGCGTGAACAGCCACGAGCACACCGAGGAGGGGCACATCACGGAAAAGATCCAAATGCGTAACCGGATGATGGAAAAGAGGATGGGTAAACTCGATCCCATCGTCCGTGACTCCGTGCCTCCGACCCTTATCGGCCCCGAGAAATATCGCGTGCTGGTCATCTGCTGGGGTTCGAACTACCACATCGTGGCCGAGGCTGTCTCCCTCCTCGGGAAAGATGATATCGCGGTTCTCCACTTCTCCCAGGTATTCCCCCTGCCCCCTGAAACCAATGAACTGCTGGAAAGAGCGGAGAGCACCATCGTGGTGGAGAACAACTACACCGGACAGTTCGCCAGGCTCTTAAAAGCATATGCCGGCCTTGATACCGGGCACAGCATCCGCCAGTACAACGGGAGACCCTTTTGTTTTGAGGCGCTTGCCAAAAAGATCCTCAGACTGGCAAGGAAAGGGGATCGCAAATGAAGGAAAGTCGCTTTGACATCGAGTCTGCCGAGATCTCATGGTGCCCCGGGTGCGGCAACTTTTTCATTCTCGAGGCCTTAAAGGGAACCTTTGAGATCCTCAGACTGGATCCCGTTGAGCTGGTGATCGTCTCGGGGATCGGCCAGGCAGGCAAAACACCCCATTATCTGAAGTGCAACATGTTTAACGGTCTCCACGGCAGGTCCCTTCCCCTGGCAACAGCGGTCAAGGCAGCCAATCCCCGCCAGACGGTGATCGCCCAGGGCGGAGACGGGGACATGTACGGTGAGGGAGGCAACCACCTTCTTCATGCCATCAGGCGAAACCCCGACATTACGGTCATTGTGCACAACAACATGGTTTACGGCCTTACAAAGGGGCAGGCGTCCCCTACCAGTGCCAGGGGTTTCACTACAGGCCTCCAGGTCCATGGCGTAGCCAGTGAACCGTTCAACCCCCTCGCCATGGCTATTTCCCTCAACGCGTCCTTTGTGGCCAGGACCTTCGCCGGGGACAGGGAGGGGACATCCAGGGTCCTGGCCGCAGCCATCAGGCACAGAGGCTTTGCCCTCGTAGACATCCTCCAGCCCTGTGTCACCTTCAACAAGGTCAACACGTACCAGTGGTTCAAGGACCGCATCCAACCGATCCCCCATTTCCACGACCCCTCTGACAGGATTAAGGCCCTGGAACTGGCCTTCATGACGGAAACCCTTCCAGTGGGGGTTCTATTTGTAAATGAGGACAAGCTCACCTTCGAGGAGTTTCTTCCTGTTTACGACAGTTCGGACGAACCGTTGTATAATAGAGGAGTGAACAGGGTGGAGCTGCAAAAGGTGATCGATTTGTTGAGATAGAAATTCAAAGTTCAATATATGAGCATGTTCTCTGGAATTATATCGATGGGATCGCACATTTTTTGGTCAATCAAAGGGAGGTGACAATATTCAGACCAGGTACAAAAAGCCCGGGTCCAGACAAGATTCAAGGCTGTCAGTTGTCCAACAACAGTTCCCTTTAATGAATATTGCATTTTGAACCCAGGTTGGTGATCGGAGGTAACCATGAAAACGGACGGCAAAGAAAAACAGTGCGACAGCAAAGGGGAACGGCGTATAAGCAAGAGACCGCGCCGAAGGCTTGTGGACCTGACCCTCAAAGCCGGCACAAACAGACGGGAATGCAAGGAAGATCGGCGGAAGGAAAGTGCCGAAGGGTCGACCCCTCGACCAGGTTCGGGGCAGGCTGAGCGACTGAGCGACTGAGCGAAAGTGCCCTGGAACAAGGATAAAAGACAGGAAAAAAGCTGTCTCGGGGAAATCCCGCCTTTGGCGTGACAAGGTTGGTGTCGGAGAGAAACCTGAATAACTACCCAACCACTGGTATTATTTCGAAACTGGATGTAACCTCGACTTTTTATAGATTCTGAACGAATTCAGGCCAGCTGTTTCCCGTCAGGACCGCCAATTCCTTTGATTACAAATACGGTTGGATTCCGGGTCTTCGCTTTCACCCCCACCTCGGTCCTCCCCCCTCCGCAGGGGGAGGAAGAGTAAGGAAATGGACTATTGATCGGCCCGGAATGACAGTCAATTTTAAACCAGACTTCAGCCTTCCTCTGCGTTCCTTCCGTCTTCGCTTTCAGCTACGCCGCGACAAGTCGCGTACTCTGCGTTAAAAACAACGCACTTATAAGAATTGCTATTATAATAGCTCCTGGGTACTGGGTACTGGGTACTCTAAAAATCATTTATCCAGCTTAGTAAACTTCGACCCCTCCAGTGTCAAATTATACATCAGCCCCTTCTGGCCGAAGACGAAGCCCACAATGGGGTCCTTGATGTTGCTGGTGTTAAAAGAGCCGCCGGCACCCTTTTCAAGGAATGCCACCGAGCCGTCCACTCCCACTTCCCAACCGTTACTTTTGCGGAATTTAGCCAATGATTCTTCGGTCAAAAAGATCACGACAATGCTCTTTTTCTGGACGCCCACCTGAAAGCCGATGGACGCCGCAGCTGTGGAATAATAAGCAACCGACTTCCCTCCGATGCGCAGGGCTCCTTCTCCATACTCGCCCCCGACAGCAAGACCTGCCTTTACCACGTTCGGAAGAACGAGATAACCCTTAGCCATGGAAAGGAATACGTTCGCTTCATTGACCTCTTTTTGGAACCGCTCCAGGGCCACGTCGACGCTGACGTCGATCTCCCTGGCATCGGCCGCCTGAACTGCCGTAGGCAGCAGGGCCAACAAGCAAAGGGTCATTATCACTAATATGCCAATCCTGCTTGATTTTGCTTTTACATTCACCATCGTGTCACCTCTTAACTTCATCGTTTTAGCCGCTTTGCTCCCGGACAGTCCAACATAAGGGAACAAGTAGTCCTGGATTTTAGCACCAAACATCAAACGTTAAACTGTACTACCAAGATACAGCACTTTGCCTCTTCTTTCACCTTATGCATTGCGTTGGAATTTAAAGCTGTGTTACACAAGCTTATATATTAACGCAGCAAATTTGATGACTTCGCAAAAAGTCATCAATGCGCCCCTGTCGGGGCGCCCAAATCAATGACCGGTAGTATAAGTCATTGATTTGTAAGGAAAGCGAAAATGACACTTTTCGCTTTCCGTGGAGCAAAAAGCCAATAATGGACTTTTTGCGACCCTATCAAAGTCGAAAGGAGGGGGAATGCTGGAAAATCTGTTCAAGCTCACTGAACGCCGGAGCAATGTCCGCACAGAGATCATCGCGGGTTTCACGACCTTTCTCACAGCCGCCTACATCGTTTTCGTCAACCCGAACATCCTGGCCAATACCGGCATGGACAAGGGGGCCCTTATCACGGTCACATGCCTTGTAGCGGGCCTGTCCTCCATATTCATGGGGCTATGGGCCAACGCTCCCATCATGATGGCTCCGGGAATGGGACTGAACGCCTTTTTCGCCTTTGCCCTGGTCCTCGGACAGGGAGTGCCATGGCAAGAGGCACTGGGTGTGGTTTTCATTTCAGGTGTTTTCTTTCTCATCCTCACATTCCTGGGTATACGAGAGAGGATCGTCAAGGCCATACCAGCCTCCCTCCGGCTCGCTACCTCTGTTGGTATCGGGCTGTTCATTGCCTTTATAGGCATGCAGGGCCTGGGGCTCATCGTCAGGAACGACGCTGTCCTGGTGGGCCTGGGGACCATGAACAAGACTGTCCTCCTGGGACTCGTTGGGATGCTCCTCATTGTCATCCTCGAGATCAAAAAGGTCAAAGGTTCCATCCTTATCGGAATCCTGGCCACGGCCCTGGCTGGAATGATATTCCAACTATCCCCCTTCCCGGGCGGTATAATGGCCATGCCTCCAAGCATGGCTCCGGTGGCCTTTAAGCTGGACATCATGGGAGCCCTGAAAGTCTCCCTGTGGGCCAGCATCTTTTCCTTCATGTTTGTGGATCTGTTCGACAGCCTCGGGACCTTGTTGGCTGTATGCAGGGAGGCTGACCTGGAGAAGGACGGGGACATCAAGGACCTTCCCAGGATGTTGACGGCCGACGCCGTGGCAACTGTTTTCGGCTCAATCCTGGGTACCAGCACGACAACCTCTTACATCGAATCAGCTGCAGGTGTGGCAGAAGGAGGCCGTACCGGAATGACCGCCGTCACAACAGGGATCCTCTTCCTGTTGGCCGCCTTTTTTACACCCTTGATCGGCTCCGTTCAGGCTTACGCAACAGCACCCGCCCTGATCATCGTGGGCATCTTCATGATGAGGGGGATCGGCCAGATAAACTTCTACGACTTTGAAGAGGGAGTGCCGGCCTTCCTGACCCTCATTCTCATGCCCCTGACCTACTCCATCGCCCAGGGTCTGGTGTTCGGATTCATCTCTTTCGCCCTGATCAAGGTGCTTGTGGGCAAGGTCAAGGAACTTGATCCTATCCTCACGATCATCGCAGTCCTGTGCCTGGTAAGTCTGGTAATCTAGAAATCCGCAGGAAATATCTCCAGCGAATTTCTAGATCTGCTGTTAACCACCTTTAAATCGGGTTCATGATTCATAAGAAAAGGGTCCCACACGGGACCCCTTCTTATGTCCCAACTGTTGAACCCGATTTAAAACTTGTATCCGAAAAGCAGGCCCACGTTAAGAGAAGCGCCATCGGTACTGAAGGTGTCACTCTTCCAGTAAACGCCCTTAACTTCGATCCGGCCGACAAAATGTTCTGAAACAATCTCCTCGACACCCATCCCCAAATAACCTCCAGAAGCCGTATCAAACTCGAAATCATCCAGTTTAAGATCGTAAGATCCGACCCCAAGGAAAAAGTCTCCACGGATGTCGGCATCCTCCCTGCCCAGGAAAAACCTGGGGCCGAGCTCTATCCACTGGTAGGTGGTATCCGCGCCGCTGTTCCCCTCGGTGGCTGATCTTCTCCCGAACCTGATATCAAGTGGTATTCCAACATCCAGGCCAACCAGAAGAGCAAAGCCCGCTCCAGGAGGGATATCATAGTATTCTCCCAGATCTGCCCCGAAGCTCACCGACTGAAATCCAGCCAGGACGGATACCCCATCTGCCAGGACGGTAGCAGGGGCCAGGGCCAACACCAGGGCCAGGATAAGAAATAACTTTTTCATAACAAATCTTCTCCCCAAGATAGCGTTTTACATCCACCAGATTACTGCCCCATTGCAGTTAGGAGGATTCTAACAAACCTGACCGTGGGAGAAAACCTTTAATTGATGGTATATTACTTTATGGGATTCATTGTTTTAGCAGTACTTATTATTCTCTGGATCACAATTACCGGAGTGGCCACCTTTCACATTCTTCTGAACAAGAGGGATCCCAGAGGAGCGGCCCTCTGGCTGGCCATGACCTTCTTTCTCCCAATTTTGGGTCCCTTGCTCTACTGGACCCTTGGAATAAACCGGATTAAAAGAAGCAGTACTGTCAGGGCAAGGAGAAGGTCCCGCCCGGGTTGGGCCCATTGGCGTCCCGAGCACCGTGTTCATCCAAATGAAGGATTGTACCCGGAACTGGAATCCCTGATGAATACTTCCGGGCGGATAACCAGCCGCCCCCTTCTTCAGGGAAACACCATTGAACCTCTCTACGAGGGCAACCAAACTTTCCCGGCCATGCTGACAGCCATAGGATCCGCTGAACGATCCGTGAACCTGAGCACCTATATTCTGGACAGGGATGCCGTCGGCTCGAGAATGATCAGTGCGCTCTGCACGGCTGCCCAACGGGGCGTAGAGGTGAGAGTTCTTGTTGATGGGATTGGTACAACCCGATCGGCCATCGTCATGGCAAGACAGCTTCGGGGAGCAGGGGCGATGCTTTCTATCTTTCACCCGCTTTTTGGTCTTTGGGTCAGACGGCCGAGCATCAACATGCGGAATCACCGTAAACTGCTCATCATCGACGGCAGGATCGGATTCACTGGGGGGATCAATATCAGCAGCCGCCACTTTTTAACCCCGTGGAAAAAGATCGAGCCCATAAGAGACATTCACTTCAGGGTAACGGGGCCGGTGCTGGAGCAAATGCAGGCAGTTTTTGCCGAGGACTGGCATGCCTCGAAAGGGGAGCTACTGGATCCGGATGAGTTTTTGGCACAGCCTGAAGGTGGAGGAGAGGCTCTTGTCAGAGCTGTGTCCAGCGGGCCGGATGAAGACCTGGAAAGGATATACTATCTCATCCTCGGTGCCTTGAGATCAGCCAGGGATCATGTCCTCATCATGACCCCCTACTTTATCCCCGACCGGGCCCTCATCCAGGCACTTTCCAGCGCTGTTCTGGCCGGGGTCAGAGTTGAGATCCTGCTGCCCGAAAAAAGTGACCACCCCCTGGTTCAGGGAGCATCCATGGCCAATATCCCTGAACTCATCGAAAACGGGGTCAAGGTCCTGCTTATTCCCCCACCCTTTGTGCACAGTAAACTCATGATAGTTGACGAAGCATGGTCCCTTATCGGGTCTGCCAATATCGACCCCAGGAGCTTCAGGCTGAACTTTGAATTCGACCTGGAGATCTATTCCAGAGAGTTCGCACAGAAGATGCTGCAATACTCCCGGGAGATGTCTTCCGAAGGGGTCTTACTGTCCCGGAAGGCGCTGCTGGAAAGACCCCTCACCACAAGGCTTCTGGAGGGAGCAGTGAAGATATTTTCGCCATATTTATAAGGCGAATCTCAGATCTCAAATTTCAGATCTCAATGATGATCGCGATATCCATAAAAACGTTGAATGAATCCTGGAGCAGAAATATGGAGAAAAATTTGAAATGTTGATATTGCAAGTCACTCCTGAGATTTGAGATCTGAGATCCATCGTTGTTCAATAGCCTTCTCTCCGTGATATATTTGCAATGTCCATCGTGTCAGATCAGTTTAAAGGAGCAGGAGGCGCCCTATGACCGACTTCAGAAAAAAGTTACGCCGTCACACCTCTTTTTTAAAGCCCGCCTGGTGGCTCATTCACCTGACCGGGATCTCGGTGGTTTATTCCCTGGGCCACATTCTCTGGAAGTAGAAAACAGCATTCATAAGGCCCCTGTTTTCTGTCTGGAAAAGCACCCGGAAAAACCGTCAAACTTGAACCATTGAAGAGGGAGAGTTCATGCTGAAACACATAATGCGGTACAAACCTGGCTGGTGGATCCTGCACATCCTGGCGGTTGCCATCACCTTCTATCTCGGCCACAGGGCCACCTTCTAGGAACCCGGACCCATGACCCGAATCAATGCGAAGCGCCACCTCCTCCTCGCGTGCCTGTTCCTGCTCGCGGCAGGCTCTCTCTTTATCCACCTGAAGATCCATTCACCTTTTTACATCCACGGACCGGGGGAGCTTCACTTACCAACTCCGCGGCAGCCCTGCTTTCGTTCATCGATCTCTTTGGAGTCACCTTTCTGTTCTCAAGAAAAAAGACCGCGGCGTGGGGGTACCTTTTGAACGGACTTATCGTCATCTACGGCACTGTCATGATGGCCCACTGGGGCTGGACACAGTTCCACCCGCCAGGTTCCCTGTTGACTCTTCTCCTGTCGGCCCCCACATCCATCGGTATCGGCATGGCCTGGGGCGACTTCACCCTCGGGGCCATCCTTTACAGGTTCTGGTTCGTCAGGCCGAAGGAAGTGCCCGTTATGAGCCCGGAGGCATCGGCCTGAGTTCTCCGGTAACACCCCGGACCCACCCCGCCTTTCCCACCGGCCGCCCGGTGAAAATCGGCCGCCGTTTTCTGCTGAGCCCGGGTGAAACACCCTCCAATAAAGCTCCTGAAGAAACGGGCGGTCGCATTCCTATACGCCTATCCCCAGGGAAAGCTTTTGGCTCTGGCCTTCACGAAACAACTGTAAGCTGCCTTGAAGCGCTGGAGGGCCTGGGTTCCCTTAAAAACAGGTCTGTGCTGGACGTGGGGACAGGCACAGGTATCCTCTCCCTGGCGTGCCTCCTTCTCGGGGCTCGAAAGGTTTTGGCTTTCGATATCGACAGTGGCGCCGCCCGGAACTGTAACCGGAACGCAGTCCTCAACCAGGTGAGTGAACAGTTAAGTGTGTTTCAAGGAACACTGGAATCGGTGACTCACTCCGTCGATTTTGATCTGGTCCTGGCCAACATCCACGGGGACATCATCCTGAAAGAAGCGGGTCGTTTGGCAAAACACACGAGAGAAGAAGGGTACCTGATCCTGTCCGGGCTGGATTATACAGACAGCAGGCAAGCCAAAACGGCGATGAAAGAACAGGGCATGGAAGAGGTTTCGGTGCTATTTCTCGAGGATTTCGTTACCCAGGTGTGGCGTCGTCCTCCGGGGCGGCTTCGAACAGGGCCCTGATCCCGGGTTTAATATAGACATCCTCAAGGGGGAAACCGGCAAGCTCTTTGACGATGATGTCCACCGCCTCGATGGATGATATCCGGGAATCGAGAAAAAGAACCGGCCGGTGGTCGATCCAGGCCAGACCGCTTTGAACCGGCACCTCTTCGTCACCAAGACGCTCCCTTCGGACCTTGATGTCCAGGCGAAAGGCCAGCTCCAGGAGTTCGTGCACAATGACCTGGTCTTTATCCATCACTCTCCGAAAAAACATTCAAACCGTCTGACGCGGTGACGCGGAGGGAAAATCACTTTCACCGTGTCACCGTGTCATGGATGCCATCCACCTATTATTTCAAGCTGGCAATAAAATCCTCCACCGGTATGGCCGGCATGGTCACCATACTGACTGATCCCCTGGATCCGATCTCCACCGAAGCTCGCGCGATGGTTTCGTTGTCCGGTGCCTCCACGATGTTGACGAAGTCGTAGTCACCGAGAACGGCCCACTGGCCCTTGACGGTAACCCCCATGGCTTTGAGTTCCTCGCCAACTTCCAGGATTCGGTCAGGTTTCTTCTTTATGGTCTCGAGGCCGTCGGAAGTTAATGTGCTGAGCATGATATATATCGGCATGGTACCCTCCTTTTTCAATTGGGGATGTAATAGCCCCTGTTCAGACCGGATGCGGGCACACTGAACATCACCCCGCAAGGTAAAGGATAGCAGAGGAAAAGTGCAGTGTCTGGTTTCTAGTGTCTGGTGTCGGAAAATAGGATGTAGAGTATTAAAGAACGGTTCCGGCGAAAAGGGTAAAATCTTGATCTGGGGGGAAGAGCAGTTGCAATATAAGCAAGTAGAGTAAACTCACCACAGCACAGCCATTTGAAGGCTGCCCCACAGGGTTAAACCTGAGAACTGGTGGAAGAGAACGTTATCTGGAAAAGCGACGAAAGCTGTCTCTCGCAGGGAGCGCAGGGAAAGACAAATGTTGACTTTGCTTTAACCAAGCCCTGCTTAAGTTTTAACTGTGTTCCCTGCCTGCCGAGGCGAAACTTCAGCGAAGACCGGCGTTTCTAGTGAATCACGCTTTACCGTGATGAACGAGCGAGAGGCAGCCATTATTTTGAATTTTGAACCTTGATAGAGTCGCAAAAAGTCCAATCCGGGACTTTTCGCTCCACGGAAAGGGAAAAGCTTCGTTTTCCCTTTCCTTACAAATCAATGACTTCCGGAGTGAGTCATTGATTTGGGCGCCCCGCGCGGGGCGCCTTGATGACTTTTTGCGAAGTCATCAACCTTGAGTTTTGAACTTCTCATTTGGAGGGAACAGCATGCATAACCCCGACTGGGAAAAACCGATGGATCCAGATGCACCGCTGCCTTTTGATTTTAACGGATGGGTAGAGCTTGCTCCTTTTGAGCAGACACTGGGGATGAAGATCGAATCCTCGGGTGATGGAAAGGCAACCCTCACCATGCCCTTTACCGTTAAACTGGCTCAAGGGAAAGGGCTGCTCCACGGCGGGGCTATCACCGCCCTTGCCGACACAGCCGCGGCCATGGGCATCAAAACCCTCCTTCCCTATTCCCAACTCCCAATTCAGGATTTTCTTATAATACCCTCACTCCATTCTCTACTTCCTCATCCAAATTCAAAAGTACTACGTCCCCTTCATCCGGCACTGCCCCGAGGACCAGCACCTCTGATCTGAACCCGGCGATCTTCTTGGGCAGGAAGTTGGTCACAGCCAGGACCTGACGGCCGACGAGCCAGGTCGGATCATATCTCTTCGTGATCTGGGCGCTGGTCTGTTTGATACCCAAGGGACCAAAGTCGATGGTAAGTTTGAAGGCGGGGACCCTCGCTTCGGGGAACGGTTCGGCGGTGAGGACTGTGCCGACACGTATCTCGACTTTTTCAAAGTCGGGCCATGAGATCGTATCCATTGAGCCTCCAATTTACTGCAAAAGCGATGAAAGCTTTAACGCAGAGAACCGCAGGGCGGCCCATTCCGGCCGCATCGCAGAGTGACGCTGTTAAAATCTTCGACCTTGGTTTTTAAATCTCCAAACAGACAATTACGTCTAGCCCGCATTATTCATGATGGTGATGAGATGTCAGCTAACTGTGCGGCAAATATGGATAAATGGGAATGGCACGATAAACATCATGAATTATGCGGGGTTGCCTATAGCCATTGTACCTTGTACTGGATCCCAGCCTTTCTCTGTGCTCTGTGCCTCCGTGGTGAAAAACATCGCTTATATGATAACTGTTGTGCTTTACCCAGGATTAAGATTTTACCCTGCGTTACCCTGCCCTTCGACGCACTTTCGTTTGCTCAGGGTCCCGAGCTTTGTCGAGGGACGGTGCGGCCTTCAGTTAGTTTAACTGCCTGCCCTGAGCTTGTCGAAGGGCGTACTTTGCGTTAAGGCTTTAGTCGCCTTTTATATAAACCGGGATTGCTTCGGCCCTATCTTTAGCCTCGCAATGACCCCAGGCTCCACCTGAAGTTCCAGGTTCCAAGTTCCGCGTTCCAGGATTTTCCCCGATACACCGATACGTTACCATTGCGTCCTGCGTTCTTGATTGCGCAGACACCCACGCACGCTCTACGCACTCACGGAATTTCCTCCCGGCTCCCGGCTCCTGGGTACCGGGTACTGCCAAGTCCTACATAAACAGTAAAAACACCCCCAGCAATAAACACGCTGCGATCCCCAGCGGTATCGTCTTCCGGAGAATATCCCCCTCCTCCCCGGCCGCGCCGCACATGCTCGCGGCGAAAGCCACCTTGAAGGGGCTGGAGATCCCGCCAATACTCGCGCCTACCGCAAGGGCCGACACGAACAGGACCGGCGAATATCCAAGCTGGAGGGCGATTCCCATCTGGAGGGCGGCGAAGAGCATGATGGAAGCTACACCATACCCCGTAAGGAAGGTGCCCACCCACCCGAGGAACGGGACCAGCACAGGGTACACCGGACCGAACACCGTGAGGCTTTGGGCCACAATACGTGGGATGTTGCCCGCTTGCTCAATGGCTGGCCCGGACACAAGATCAGATCCGGTGAAGGAAAGCACCTGCCCCATGGCGGCAAACAGGGCCATGGAGAGGATCGCTCTGGATCCCAGGACGGTTCCTGTCCGCAACGAACCCAGGAGGCTCTGGCCCCGCTGGTGTAGAAAATGGGCCACACCAAAGGCCACAAAGAGATAGAGATAGGCGTCAGACAAGGGGCGGAAGTGGATGACCCGTCCCGGGATCACTGAAACAGCAAAGGCCAGATGCTCCCTGGCCAGGTCCCTGATCCCGGGCAGGGCGCTGACCGACACCATCCCCAGCCCCATGACCACCAGGGGCAAGGCATCCCTGGCCAACTCCTTTGTGAGTTTGAGGCGCCGGATACCGGGCAGCACAAGTACGAGGATGAGAACCACACCTCCGGTTAACTCTCCCACCTGATGCCCCAGCCAGACGACTCCTCCCCAGGCGGCAAGGCCGGGGATGAGCCCGATGACAGTCAAATAAAGCAGGCGGCTCGGCTGGAATCCACCCTTTCCCGCGAAGAACGGCATGGACCACGCCATGAGAACGGAAGCCGGAACCGACAGCACAGCCACCTCCCTGGCCAGAACACCTGCTTCAAAACCGGTCACGGCAGCCAGGACCGTGATGATGACCCCTCCCAGCCCCAGGGTCATGAGACCACTGTAGCCTATGATAGACAGGGCAGCGGAGGCCTGCGGCGCCAGGCCGGATGCACGCAGCATGGGAGCAGCCACAGGTTCGGCGATAACCCCTGCCCCTTCAAGAGAATTCCCCATTCCCATCGCCAGGAGACTCAAACGGTTCCACTCCCCCCTGACAGCTCCGGTGAACCAGTTGGCCAGGCGGGCCAGGGATCCGGAGCCTATGAGAACGGATGCGAGAAGAATGCCTCCGTAGACCACAAAAAGAAGGGGTAAAGTAACGAGAAGCCCGTCCAGGGCGGCAAGCCCAACTGTCTCAAACGGTGTGGCAAAGACAGTGACAGCGATGAATACGGTCCAGGCCATGCCCGCAACGGAAAGCTCCAGGGCGCTTCTGCGAAAGACAACGGCCAGGAGGAAGAGGAGGAGGATGGGGCTCCAGGCCAGGAAAGTGATCATCCTGTTGACTTTCCTGGCATGGTGACGCGGTGACGCGGGGAAGGGGGGACGCGGGGTGGTCGTTCACCGTGTCGAAGCCTGTCACGCCAGAGGCGTGATGTCTCCGTGTCTCCGTGTCCAATTCTCAAGTCGTCCGATCCTCGTAAGGAAAGACGACTTGAGAAATGTCCGGCGCGTCAAGCACCAGCATAGCCAGCCTGTCCATACCGACGGACACCCCGGCGCAAGGGGGCAGATCATCCATGGCCTCCAGGAACTGCTCATCGATGGTCAACCCCTCCACACCATCTTCCGATAGATCCCTCAGCACCTTTTCCATTCGCCCGGCAAGCTCTATGCCATCTGTCAACTCCGTGAAACCGTTGGCCAGTTCCACCCCCGCAATATAGACCTCGAACCGCTCCAGAAAATGAGGGTCATCTTCTCTGGGCTTGGCCATGGTGCCCAGGTAGGAAGGGTAATCCTTGAGGATGGTGGGCCGTTCGATGCCGAGGGAAGGCTCCACCGCCTCCACATATACATGAAAAAACAGATCCTCAGTGGTGGATTGGGCGTCTACCCTGTAACCCAGACTTTCAAGGGCTTCGGCAAGGTCATCATGGGTGAGGGAATCAACCCCGGCGTAACGCTTAAAAGCCTCAGCCATGGTGATCTCCTCCCACTGCCCTGCAAGATCATAGTACCGGCCACCGTAGACCAACTCTTCCTCATCTGTTACAGCTCGGCACACAGCACGGACCACCCGTATGGTGTCCCTGATGGCATCTTCATAACCGGCATCCACCCTGTACCACTCCAGCATGGAAAACTCGCGTCGATGAAACCGGGTAGGCTCCTCGTCCCTGAAGACAGGACCGATCTGGTAAATACTTCCAGATCCCTTTGCCAGAAGCTTTTTCATGGATAGTTCGGGGGAGGTGTGGAGCCAGTGTCTATTGGATCCGTGGGATCCGCCTGAAAGATCGGGGATATTTACCGAAACAGGGCGGATGTTGGGATCAAGGTTAGGGTGAGAAACCACGGAGGGGGTCGTTACCTCTACAAACCCCTCCTCGTTAAAATAGGCCCGGACAGCCTCTTCCATGACTGCCCGGGCCTCGAGAATATTATTCAATGCCGCCAATAATAAATTCCTTGGACTTAAAATAGCAGTAAAGAGAACAACCGTTGTATCGAAGCCCCTTACTTAATGACCAGAACCGGCATCGGGGCAAGCCTCGTGACCTTTTCGGCTACACTGCCGAAAATAGCCCTTTCCAGGCCCGTCCGACCGTGGCTGCCGATGACGATCATGTCCACATCAAGTTCTTTGGCGATCTGGAGGATCTCCTCGTGGGGCTTGCCCTTCCGAATGTGGATCTCGCCAGACAACGCTTCCCCTCCCGCCTCATGGTAGATGGACTTCAGTTTATCTTCCGCACGCTTTTCCCACTTGGCCACGGACTCATCCAGGGGTTCGATGGTTATATGAACCGCTCCGGACAGGAATTCGGTGTCCAGGACGTGGACGAGATGGAGTTCGCCTTCCCAGCAGTCGGCCATTTCCCTCGCGTAGAGGAAGGCCTTGTTGGAGGTACTGGAAAAATCCACGGGAACGAGGACCTTGCGCATGTTTTCTTTCAATTCACGCTCCTTTACGGCTGTCTCCTAAAGCCTCTTATTTAGCGGGCGCTGCTGGCGGTGCGGGTTTTACCTCGGCCTTCTGAGCCATGCCCTGCAGCCCGTAGACCCTGAGCAGGTCGTTGATGTCGGTGGTCTTGAGGTTAATTCCACCTTCTGAAACAGGGAGAAGGTAGATCTTCTTGCCCTTGAGGGCCTCGGCGATCCTGAGTTTGACCAGGATCTCGCCTCCGGATCCACCCAAAGCTTCGTTCATGGCCTTGATCCCCTTGGCGTCGGCGACACCCTCCGCCATGATGGCCTGGGCGATGCTTTCCTGCTGCTGAAAATAGGCGTCGGCCTCGAGCTTGGACCTTTGGAACTCGCCGTCAGCAGCCGCGACCCTGGTATTTACCTGCCCCTGGGCGTCGGCCACCTTCCGACGGTACTCCTCCTCGGCAGCCTTGGCCTGGGATTTGTTTTTTTCGGCCTGCTGGTCTGCGACCTTACGGTCCTCGATGGCCTGCTGGTAAGCTGGGGGGAACCGGTAGTCTTTGGTGGAAACCTTGGCGATGACGACCCCCATAGACCCCAGGATCGAGTTGAGAGCGTCCTTGACCTTCTCAGCCTTTTCCTGGCGCTGGCCGGAGATGTAGAAACCCTCTGTTTGCAGCTCCCCGAAGATATCCCTGGGTACGCTGCGAACCACGGCGCGCACGATCTTCTGGCGCAAAATAAAATCATCCTCAGCCACGTTCTGCAAAATGTAAGGGGCTTTAGCCGGATCGATACGGTACTGAATGATGACGTCAAGGCTGATGTCGTTGCCGTCGATAGTTTTAAACAACAGGTCGTCCCGTGCGCGGAGGTCTCCCCGCTTGGGGTCGAAGGTCATTTCCATGGTCTGGAGCTTGGTGTCAAAGGTGTTCCAGTCGTTTATGATGGGCAGGAAAAAATAGGTCTTGCCCGGGGCGTAGTACGTCTGTTCGACACCGCGTTTTTTAAAGATCCCGAACTTGACGGTACGAACGCCCACCTCGGTGGGCCCGGCCTGATGGGGCCAGCAGCCTGAAATGAGGAAGGAACTGAGAGCAGCCAGGATGGCCATGTGTTTTATAGATCTCATTTGCGACCTCATTTCCTCACCTCGAACATCTGAAGTGTACGCTCAAGGTCAAGGGGGTTGACTCCCCCAGGACCGTCGGAGGACAGGATGATCGCTTCGAGCCCTTCGTAAACCTCGGCCATCTTAAGGCCAACCAGGCGTTCGGAACCGGCTCCCCTCAAGGCAGCGTTTTTAAGCTCCGTCTTTTTGGCATCGGCAAGCTTTACGAGGAGATCCCCGTTGGCGTGCTTCGTCCTGACGTAAAGATCTCGCTCGGCAAGGCGCGTGACCTGGTAAGCCTCACCTTCCTGGAGCTTCACCTGGATGAGGGCCTCACCCTCGCTGACCACCTTCTGGAGTTTGGCGCCCTCCTCGGCAGCCCGGCGTTCAGCCTGGTTCTTGAACACCAGCTGATCCTGGAGCTTCTTGGCCTCGATGTTCTTCTGGATCTCCTCGCTGTAAGTGAAGTAGCGCACGAGCACTTCTTCCACCCGGATCCCGTAGGGCTTGAGCTCTTTGCTCAACATATCCTTGGCCTTCATGGTCTTTTCAACCCTGAGGGGGCTGTTGTAGAACTCCTCAGTGGAAAGCTCGCCGAGGGCCTCCTTCAGCACCGGCTCTGCTTTTGGGATAATTCCGCCATCCTCGAAGGCCCGGCCGGGGCCGACGGTGGTGATAAGCAGGTAAGGATCCACGATCTTGTACAGGATCGCCACATCTACACTCACGAAGAAACCGTCGGAGGTCTGGATGTAAGCTGCCTTCTCGTAGCGGTTGAGGCGGGTGTACTGGGTGGGAAAGTTGTTGAGTTCGAAGACCTGTAAATTCCTGGGGAAGGTGTGCATGACCTCCATCCCCGGAAGAACCAGGTGGAGACCCGTCGCGTAGACCTTCTCCTGGATGCCCCGGTTAATGCCGATCTTGACCTGCTTGATCCCGTACTCGGCGGGCCCGACGTACGCCAGGAGGAGGTTATAAGCCATCGCCACGATGACGAGGATAGCCACGATCAGTGCTGCGGTTTTTTGTCCTCCGATGGGCAGTTTGAAGTCGGGAAGTTTGGGTAACCCTGGTATTTTAGGGCGTTTCCTCCCGAAGATAGGAGTGTCCTGGAACGGTCCCTGGGAACCGCCATTGCCCTTGTCGTTCATGCATTCTCCCTTCTAGCATGTGCAATCATCAATTTAGCCCCGGCAGGTCGAAGCGAACTGCCAATCATACGATATATTGAAGAGTATAACCCAAATGAGGGTTAAATTTAACCACAAGTCTGAGGAAAAACAGGGTTAAAACGACAGAAGGAGGAATAGGGAAGGAGGGAGGGGGAATAGAATGCTTTTTTCACCTTCATTATTCATTTTTCCTCCTTCTGCCTGGCCTTCGGTCAGGCCCGTCTTTCCTGTCTTTCCTTGAAAGGGTTCATCGGGAAGTTTATACTTGAAGCATTATGACAAGCAGCGGAAAAACAGACATCGTCTTCATACCACCGGTAAAAGCAACGGTCATAATCCTGCTCCTTACGGCCCTGTCATGTATTTTACCGGCAGCATCCTCCGCCAACCCCGACGTTTATAACGTCCTTCCTGATGATACCCGCGTCCTTCAGTTCAGCCTTGCGGACTTTGACGGGGATTCCCGGGAGGAGCTTGCCGTTCTTTACACAACAGCAGATGAAACACGCCTTACTGTTTTCAGGGGGGATTCGGGGCGCTGGTCAAGGTGGTGGGACGACAACGGGGGTATAAGCCTTCAGGACGGCAGCGCGCCAAGATCACTGGAAACCGTCGACACCAATGGAGACGGGCGTGCCGAAATGCTCGCCTGCTATCTGACAGAAAATAACACGGCTATGGCAGCCCGTATTCTGACTCTGGACGACCGGGACCCCACCAAGCCGGTTTTTAATGTTATCCTTGAGGATGTGATCTCCCCTCCCGGTTACCCGCTTTTGGGAATGGAGGAACAGGCGTTCAGCGTCACCTTTATGCGAATGGCTACCATGGAAAGCAGCGGTTACAGGCGGGTATACTGCTGGAACAAAAAGCGTTTTGAAAAATGCGTAGAGGTGGAGTGGGAAAGACCGTGACACGGGGACGGGGAGAAACGGGGACACGGAGAAAAGCTGTTCATCGTCCGATGGTGTCATTGCGAGGAGCGCCGAGGACAAGCGAGAGCGACGTGGCAATCCCGTATTTTGATCGCTTCCGCCTTCGGCTATGGAGGGACAAGTCGCACAGGAATTGGCTCGCAGTGACAACAAAATGGCACCCTTTTTTCTTGGATCCTGGATTAGATCCTACAGAGGTAACCCATGAAAAAACTCATTAAATACTCCCTTATCGGCGGCGGCGTTCTTCTTTTTCTGATCATCGCGACGGTCATCGCTGCCCCCTACCTTCTCAATGTGAACGCATTGAAAACCTGGGGGGAGGGGCAGGCGACCGCCTATCTGGGAAGAGATGTGACCATCGAGGACGCAAGTTTCAGCTGGTCCGGTCCCAAGGTTAAACTCTCAGGACTTTCCATAGCCGAAGCCCAGGGTATGGGAGGCGACCCCTTTGCCAGTTTCCAATCCTTCGACCTGAAACTGCGTCTGGTGGACCTTTTCCGCCTGCGCCTTTCTGTGGAACATATCATTCTCTCCGGTCCAAGGATCACTGTTCTCCGGAAAAAGAACGGGCGCTTTAATTTCGACGACATTCTCGACCGTATCAACCAGCCAACAGCTGTGGCAGAACTGCCCTACGCCGCCCTGGACCCCGGGGCCGGCGGTATAAAGGCACCACCCATTGATCTCCTGGTAAAGGAGATCCGCATGGAGTCTGGCGAGGTCTTCTTCTCAGACGCCTCAATTCCCAGACTGTCAAAAGGGATCACCATCGAGGGGATCGAGCTCACCTTGAGGGACCTTTCTCTCGACAAACCGGTCACTATCAATGCGGCCCTGAGGATCGGAGGCCCATCCCCAGATCAATCCCCAGATCAATCCCCAAATCAATCCAAAGACCTTCAGTTCGACGGTACGGTGGGTCCCGTGGGCAAGGTCATCCTCCCCGGAAAAATACCATTCGACCTTAAACTGGAGGTCCTTCCCTTTGAACTTGCACGGATCTCCAGGATAATCGGGCCCCTTCCAATTGGACTTTCAGGGGTGGTAAGCGCCTCCGAAACGGTCAAGGGAAGCATAAGCGAGGAAATCAGCTTTGAAATGGACGGGGCTCTTGAAAAACTGAACATAAATGGCGCGGACAACAAGCCTCTGGTCACGGGCTTCACCGGTTCCATCACACAAAGAGGCCTTGTGGACCTGAATAACATGAACATGACACTGGAAGCGTTCACCCTTGAGGCGTACCAGGCCGTATTCGAGGCTGCCGGTTCAATCCGGAACCTGGGAGCAACGCCCCTCATGGACCTGACCGTAAAATCAAACCCTATTCCCCTCTCCGGTTGGGAAAAGGTGCTCCCGGATCTTGGCCCCATGGTAAAACTGGATGGGGATCTCACTTTTGAAGGCAGCGTTACGGGCACTGTGGGAAAAGACCTTTTTGCGGAGCTCGGGTTCCGGTCAAAACGGTTCGAGATGGACAGAGGTCCGGCCCTTATGGAGCGCAGCTCCAGCGACATCATCGTCCCTCCTGTGGGAGCGGCGGCACAGTTAGAGCCCATTAAAGCACCACCCATCACCGTTAACGGCAAGATCACTGTCGAGGAAGGCCGGTTCGAGCGGATAACCTTCACAGACCTTTCCGCCGTACTGTCCCAGAGGGAGACCCTGTTCACATTTGAGGAGCTCAAACTGGGTGCCTTTTCCGGACGTCTTGCCGGCTCAGCCTGGACCGAACTGGGCACCTTGCCCCTTGCCTATGGCACAAAAATGATGATGACAGGCGTTGAGGTGAACGAAGCCCTGACCGCTGTGGCTAACATGGACGGGATCGTATACGGCAAGGCTTCCATGGATGTGTCCATCGAAGGCAAGGGCACGGAGTTTGCGGACCTCGAGAAGTATCTCACCGGCAAGGGAGCCGTAAAGGCCGCCAATGGGCGCCTCACTACCGCGAACCTGGGAGGAGACGCCGCCAGGGCAGCAGCCCTCCTGGGTCTTGAAGGGCGTGACGGCGAGACACAGTTTGAGGACATGGACGTAAGTTTTACCATAGCAGAAGGCAAGGTGATGGTGAGCAACATGCGCATTTCCACCGGTGAATACTCCCTGAAGGCCAGGGGGGATATCGGGCTGGACAAATCTCTCGACATGACCTCACGTATGACCCTCTCCCGGGAGAAGAGCGACCAGATACCTGCAAACCGTCGCAGGCTTTTCCCCAGAGAACCGGACGGCAGGGTCCAGATCCCCCTTAAGATAGGCGGCACCGTCACCTCTCCCAGGATCGGCCTGGACTCTTCGGCCATGGATGAAGCGGCAAAAACCGAGGTAAAAAAAGAGATCAAGGAAAAAACGGAAGATCTGAAGAAGAAGATCGGGACGGATCTGGGGGAGAAGCTGAAGAAGTTGTTTTAATCCGTGAATCGTGAACAGGCGATAGCAACACAATAAGCCGAATGCAAGAAAAAACAGGGGCAGCCATTGCAGGCCGCCCCTGTTTTTTCAACAACCCCTTGGGCCTTGAAGAACTTTCTGGTATCTTGCTCTACCTGATGAAACAGCATGCCGTGATCACAGAGGGTCTGACCTGCCGTTTCGGCGACCTCATCGCCGTTAACGATCTGAACCTGACGATCCGGGCCGGAGAGATCTTCGGGCTTCTGGGCCCCAACGGGGCGGGCAAGACCACCACCCTCTCCATGCTGGCCACCCTCCTGCCCCCCACGTCAGGGTCGGCGACGGTGGCTGGCCACGACGTGACGAGAGGAAAGGACCGTGTGCGCCGCGCCATCGGCCTCGTCTTTCAGGACCCGTCCACCGACGAGGAGCTCACCGCGTGGGAGAACATGGATTTTCACGGCCGGCTGTATGGCGTCGGGCGTTCTGAAAGGCGCGCCAGGATCCCCGAGATGCTGAAAATGGTGGACCTGGCCGACCGCAGCCGACACAGGGTCAAGACCTTTTCCGGCGGGATGAAGCGCAGGCTAGAGATCGCCCGGGGGTTTCTCCACCACCCTTCGGTCCTCTACCTGGACGAACCGACCACTGGGCTCGACCCCCAGACGCGCCGACGCATCTGGGAACACATCGAGAGGATCAACAAAGCCGAGGAACTCACCATCCTGCTGACGACCCACTCCATGGAGGAGGCGGACGCCCTGTGCGGCCGCGTGGGCATCATGGACCACGGCAGGCTCATCGCCCTGGGCACCCCGTCCAAGCTCAAGGACGACCTGGGCGGCGATGTCATCAGCATCAAGGTCGACGGCGATGCCGGCCCTGTGGTCCCGATCCTGGAAGATCAGGAGTGGGTCAAGGCGGTGCGCAGCCGCGACGGCCTGGCCGATATCACAGTCAACAACGGCGAAGCTCACATCCCGGAAATTCTGAGACTCATGGAGCACGCCGGCCTGCGGGCCCTTTCCCTCACTCTCAAGAAGCCGACCCTGGAGGACGTGTTCATTCACCACACGGGACGGAGCATCCGGGACGAGACGGCCGACAACGTGGACCGCATGCGCCAGAGAAGACGGGCCTTCAACAGGTGAAGGCCAGTTCCTTCGGAACGTAACGAGGTATCGGAGTGTCGGGGTAACGGGGAGGTAAATCTTTTGACACGGGGATGGGGGGACACGGAGACGCGGGGCCAAAAGGATGTCATTGCGAGTTACTGCCAAGCGAAACAATCTCGGAGATGGGATCGCTTCACACGATCTACGGTTCGCGATGACATAAGCAACCAGCATTACCGTTTGAGATTTGAGATCTGAGATTTGAGATCGATCTTATGAAAGTTCTTTTTTTTGCATCAGCCACGATCTGGCAGCGTGAGGTCATCCGGTACCTGAGGTCTCCCTCCAGGATCATCGGCAGCCTGGGCATGCCCTTTTTCTTTCTGGCTTTCCTGGGCATCGGCATGCAGTCGGCCTTCTCCCTCCAGCCGGGGGGAGAGAAGTACATCGACTTCATCGCCCCGGGCATCCTGGGCATGGTGCTGCTCTTCTCCTCCACGGTGGCCGGGATCTCGGTGATCTGGGACCGCCAGTTCGGGTTCCTCAAGGAGATGCTCGTCGCCCCCATACCAAGGCTGGCAATCGTCCTGGGCCGTACCGTGGGCGGCACAACAACGGCCACCATGCAGGCGCTGCTCATGCTCGGAGCCAGCATCTTCCTGGGGGTCAAGCCGCCATCGGCCTCCGGTCTTCTCCTGGCCCTTTTGTTCATGGCCCTCATCGGCATCGCCTTTACCAGCCTGGGGGTGGCCCTGGCCTCGAGGATGGAGGACCCCCACGGGTTCCAGCTCATCTTCAATTTTCTCATCATGCCCACCTTCTTCCTGTCCGGCGCCCTCTTCCCGGTGGACCAGCTGCCTCCCTTTCTTAAATGGGCCGCCCTGCTCAACCCTCTCACCTACGGGGTGGACGGGCTGCGCCAGGCCCTGGTGGGGACCTCCCACTTCGGGGTCACCCTGGACCTGCTCGTCCTGGGAGGCGTTTCAGCGGCCCTGCTCACCATCGGGGCGGTACTGTTTCGGGGGGCGAGGATGTGACGGGGCCTAATCTCAGATCTCAGATTTCAGATCTCAAAGAAAGGCTTTAAACAAATTCTCCAAAACACTATTCATTCAATGCCAACCAAACACCGCCCTTCTCCATTTGAGATTTGAGATATGAGATCAACCCTCGCTCCGGATTTGGTATTTTCTCTTCTCTCCTGGTACGACGCCGGGAAAAGAGAGTTTCCCTGGCGTGACCATCCTGACCCATATGCCGTCCTGGTTTCCGAGTTCATGCTCCAGCAGACCACCGTCCAGGCGGTCATCCCCTATTTCGACAGATGGATGAGCACATACCCCACGGTTAAGGACCTGGCCGCAGCGGAGCTGGACGAGGTCCTGCTGCAGTGGGAAGGCCTCGGATACTACTCACGGGCCCGGAACCTGCATGCGGCGGCCGGGGAGATCATTGCCAGCTACGGGGGCAAGGTTCCCGGTACTCCCGTAGATCTTAAAAAGCTTCCCGGCATCGGCGAATATACAGCCGCTGCTGTAGCCTCCATCGCCTTCGGTGTCAGAGCGCCGGCGTTAGACGCCAACAACCTGAGGGTGTGGTCCCGCCTCCTGACCTCCTCCGACAAAAAACGGATCGACAAGGTCTTCGCCCGGGTTATCCCGGCCGACAGGCCCGGCGACTTCAACCAGGCCTTGATGGACCTTGGCAGCTCTGTCTGTACACCAAAAAACCCGGACTGCCCGGTGTGCCCTCTCGCCGACTGGTGCCGGGCTTACCGCACGGGGACGGTGTCAGAGTATCCGCAGAAGAAAGCCCGACCGGACACCACGCACATCGAGGCCGCCATCGGGATCATCGTACGGGACGGCATGGTCCTGGTGCAGCGGCGGGCGGATACTGGACTCATGGCGGGATTGTGGGAGTTTCCGGGTGGGAAAATCAGGAAGGCGATAAGAGGGGGAGAGGGGGCGCATGGGAGCGTGGGCGAAAAGGCAAGACGCGGGGAAACGGGGAAACGGGGACACGGAGAGATAACCGGTGTCGGCGTATCGGAGTGTCGGCGTATCGGGGAAAAGAGCTCTAAGCTGAAAGCTGAAACACCCGAGGAAGCCGTCCTGCATGAAGTGCTCGAGGAGACCGGGTTAACGGTCCAGGTGTGCGAGAAGCTGGGGGTGTTCAATCACGCCTACACCCGATTCCGGGTGAAGCTCCACGTCTTTATCTGCAAGCGCAAAGCGGGGACGGTTCACAACCCCACGGCGAAGTGGGTGACCCTGGGTGAGTTGGAGGGGCTGGCGATGCCCAGTGTTAATCGAAGAATCGTTAAACGACTAGAAGAGCGATTGAAGGCTGATTTCGTCGATTAACACAGGACGCAGGACGCAGCACACAGGGCGCAGTACACCAATAGAATGCACAATATAGAACTTAGAAAAAAGCAACTGCTTCCACGCTGTCATTGCGAGCCCCGTGCCTATTCCTGGGCGCGGCAATCTCAATGATTGGGATCGCTTCCGTCGTCGCCTTGGGGCGTCGCCGCCGATGGCTATGCCCTCACAAGTCGGCTTTGCCGCGACAGGTCGCATGGTATCGGCTCGCGATGACAGACATTATTTTTCGGGGATGAAGGGGATAAAGGGGACGGGGAGTGCCCCAGTAAGGGCCTGAGAGGGTCGTTGAGAGGCATTGCTCATATCTTAACGTATGTTGAATTGGAATGGTTAACGGTTGTCTCGTACAATCATCTCCAGGAGAGGAATAAGGGAGGGTATGTCTTCCGTGGCGGTTTTCCAGAGAATGGGGATCGAAACGCCGAAATATTCGTGAACGACTATGTTCCTGATCCCGCGCATTTCCTTCCATGGGGTCTCTGGATATTTTTGAATGGCCTCTTCCGGAATGTGACGCGCAGCTTCTCCAATAACAGTCAGATTCCTGATAACAGCGTCAATAGTACGTGTATCAGCAGCGAATTCTTTCTGAGTGGAACCTCCAACATAATCCACGATCCTTCTGCTTGCCTCGAGGATGTCCTCGATGCGAACAACCCACTCTCTAGGCGGCACGGATCGCCTCTTTCAGGATCTTATCTCTGAACCGGTCCTTAAGAGCATCATGTGTAACGAGGTCCACTTTACTGCCCAGGATTTCCTCTAAGAAATTATTCAGACGGATAAAGGTAAATATCCCTACAGGTTCAGCGAACTCAACGAGGATATCGATGTCGCTGCTGGCCGACTCCTCCCCCCGTGCGACAGAACCAAAAAGGGACAAGGATAGGACATGGAACCTCTTCAGGTGTTCTTCCATGTCCTTGATAATTTTAAGAACCTCATCTGAGGTAGAATTCAGATTTTAAGATTTCGTTCATAAAACCTGAGAATGTGCCTGTCGCGGCGTAGTCACGCCTTTGGCGTGACGAAGACGGGAGCTCCGACCCCAAGGATTGCCCTGCTCCCGCCGTCCGGCTCGGTCCAGTCGAAGTGCTGGTACTAAATCGAGGGTCGTATCTTACCTTTTAAGGTTACCTTAAACCCCAAGATACGACCTCAGAATCCGCATTTCACTGTTCACCGTCCTTCCCCCTTATACGGCGATGGCACCTCCCTGGCAAGCCGCTCTCCCAGGTCATCCTTGCGAAGTTCAAGGTCGTAGCGGGTCTGGAGGTTCATCCAGAAGCGCTCGGATGTGTCGAAATAACGGGAAAGCCGGAGGCCCGTGTCTGCTGTGATAGCCCTCTTCCCGTGAACGATCTCGTTGATGCGCCTGGGGGGGACACTGATGTCTACAGCCAGGCGGTACTGGCTGATGCCCAGGGGCTTTAGAAATTCCTCCATAAGTATCTCACCTGGATGTATGGGCGACATTTTTTCGGATATTTTTCCGGCCATGACGAAATTCTCCTAGTGATAATCGGTCAGGTGAACCTCAAAGGCGTTCCCTTCCCGCCAGACAAAACAGATTCTGTGCTGATCATTGACACGGATACTGTATTGACCCCGCCTGTCGCCGCTCAGCTTCTCCAGCCTGTTGCCGGGCGGGACCCTGAGGTCGTCCAGGGTCTCGGCGGCATCGAGCAGGAGCAGCTTCCTGTAAACCGTTCGCTGTAATTCCAGTGATAGTTTTTTCACACGAGGCCGGTCGAATATGTCCCGCGTCGCCCTGTCCCGGAAGCTCTGGATCATGGGAACATAATAACGTTATGCGTTATTAACGGCAAGCGTTAATGAGGCAGCACACAGCACGCAGTAAAGACAGAGAATGTAGAGGGTGGAGTACACCGGACAACCATCAGCAGGGTCGCCAGCAAAACCAACAAATAAGGTCAGGCACGCTACAATTCACCGGCCTGACCCCAATTACCCTGCGTTAAAGCTTTTGACTTTATTCTGCGTGCTGCGTGCTGCGTGCTGGAGGAGGCGCTTCCACGCGTTCCAATAATCGGCGCCTCCGACAATATAGCAGTCGCTGTGGTCCCCCCCGGCGACGGAAAGGAAGGTTTTGGGCTCCGGCGCGGCGTCGAACACCTCTTTGCCCATCCTAAAGGGGATAACCGTATCGCTGACCCCGTGGATGACGAGAATGGGCATCTTCACCTCCCCGATCCGGCCGATGTTGTCGAGCTTCACCGACATGACCAGGCCCACAGGAAGGCCGAAATAGATCATTCTGGCCACGTCGGCCGCGCTGGTAAAGGGGCTCTCCAGCACCATCCCGCCCGCGCTCACCCCCTTTGAAAGTGCAAGATCCACTGAAACCGCAGATCCCAGAGAGTGCCCGTATAATATAATATTCCCTGGATCGAAACCCATGGTCCCGGTGAGCCACTTAAAGGCCGCCTCGGCGTCCTGGTACAGGCCTTTTTCCGAAGGACGCCCTTCGCTCTTACCGTAGCCCCTGTAATCGAACATGAGGCTGGAAACCCCGAGAGACCTCTTCATCTCCACAGCCTGGTCCAGTCGGTCGGCGATATTTCCCGCATTCCCGTGCATCCACAGGACCACCTGATCTCCAGACGCGGGAATGTACCACCCGTGCAGTTCGTTGCCGGCGGAATTAAAGTGGACATCTTCAAAGGCCAGCCCTTCGGCAGTAGGGGAGATGTAAAGGTCGCGGGCAGGGAAGAACAAACCGCTCCTCTCCTGCCACCGGACCCACAGGAAAAGAAAAATAAATACAAACAGAATTCCAAAGACAATATTCATAAGGGTTTTCACCGATTAGGGACCTTCAAAATCCCATCAACGAATCACTATTTCTACGAGGTTGGCCTCCGGCAGGTACTTGCGTGTGGCCCGCTCCACATCCTCCGGTGTAAGGGCCAGCAGCCGCTCTCTGTAATCCTCCCCGAAAGTGTGGGTCAAGCCCTGCCTGGTGGCAACGCCCAGATAGTAGGCCCTGTTTATGGACGAAAGCATGCGCATCTGGAGTCTGCCTGCAAGGCCGTTGATCTCCCGCTGCATCTCCTCAGGTGTCACCCAGGCCGCTCTTGCGGCCTCGATCTGCTCCCTGATCCCGGCACGGGCCCGCTCGATCTTTTCAGGAGAGGTCCCCATGGAAAGGGTGAACACGGCCCTGTCTCCCACACCACCCAGGGATGCACCCACTGAATAGGCAAGCCCCTCCTTTTCCCTCAGCTCCTCGTACAGGCGGGCATTGAGAAGTCTCGAAGCGATGGCCAGAGCCGGAGCGTCTGCCCGATCCATTGCCCCTGTCACTGCACCCACCGCCAGGGTTCCCTGGGGCTTGCCCAGTTCCATCTCCAGCAGGTCGGGTTCCAATGTCAGCGGTACGGGAGTAATTTCAGCCCTCTCTCCTGCCGGAAGTTCTTTGAAAAACTCCTCTACCAGGGCTATGGCCTCTTCTGGCGGCATCCCGCTTACAACAGAGATGATGAGATTTTGCCCGGTAAAGTAGCCTTTGTGAAACTGGAGCAGGTTTTCTTTGGAGATCCCTGAGATGGAAGGTTCGGTTCCATAGACGTCCCCAGCGAGTACCGGGCTGTAAAGCCTTTGTGCCAGGGCTCCTGAGGCAAGTGTACCGGGGTTGGAACTCCTGTAGGAGATATACTCAAGGATCCGGGAACGGACCTCCTCAACAGCTTCCTCCTCCATAAGGGGGTTTGTCATCATATCTGAAAGGAGGGTGACGGCGTTTTTGGCTTTATCCTCCACACACTCGAGGCGGATGTGGGAATAAAGGCGTGATGTGTAGAAATCACCAAAGGGAACCATGGGGTTGTCTGCGGTAGAAAGAGAAATACCAAGCTTGCGAAGGGTCACGTCTATATCTTCTCTGCTCTGGTTGAGGGTTCCCAGGGGGAGCAGACGGTGCAGAAAATCAGCAATCCCGGTTTTCCCCTCAGGCTCCACGGCCAGGCGGTTCCTGGTCATGACGTGCAGGGCAAATACAGGGGACCCGAACCTTTGCTCTGCCACGATCCGGAGCCCGTTATCCAGCATAGCCTCGGCTCGAACCGGTCCCCTGGAAGCTGCATTATCCGATCTCATTGATTCAGGTACGGTAAGGAGAGCAACAAAGGGGGCGCTTACCAGGTATTTCCGGGCCGCGGCGGCCAGGTCCTCATGGGTCAGATTGTCCCACCTGCCGGAGGAGAAACCCTGTCCGGGAGAGCCTGCTGCCACCCAGGGTGCCTTTTCCATCAGATAATAGTGTAGTTTTTCCCTTCCCAGGACCTCTCCGGCCACCAGGGACTCCCTTGTCTGTGCTACCTGACCTGCGAAAGCGTCCAGGGTCAAGGCAGCCGGGATCGCTTCGAGAAGAACCATTTGA
This sequence comes from bacterium, assembly GCA_029210965.1. Lineage (NCBI taxonomy): Bacteria > bacterium. The sequence goes on from JARGFZ010000012.1 coordinate 46,357, forward strand.
GCGGCGGCCGGATCAGATCCGGACGGGAGAACTGCTGATATCACAAATCTTGAAAAGCCATAATTTATGGAAAGTCCGGCGGAGACCGAGTGGGGCTGCATGCCGGCGCCTTTGAGTGCCCTGTCCAGGACACCTTCCCCGCCGCCAAGAACTGCCGCCAACAGTTCCAGCGCCTGAGAGTCCGGCCCCCTTGGGTCGGGCCCGGTAAACCCGATCCTCACCCTGACATCAGGCATGGCACCAGCCAGGAAGTAGGTCCTTTCGGCCGGCAGGGGCATCGGTTTCACCACTTCCGGTGGGATACCACCCATTTCCACATCACCGAAAGACACCCTCACCGCCTCCATGGCCTCGACCGGGTCAAACCCGCCCTTTAAGAGCAGGACCATATTGTCCGGGCGATAGGTCCGATGGTAGAAACGCGCGATCTCGTATTTTCCGGCAGTCCGCATTGTGGTTTCGTTACCAAGGCCCGTAGCGGCATAGGAGGAACCCTCATAAAGAAGGGACTGAAACAATTCCTCCTCCCTTGTCCCGGGGCGGCTCCGGGAGCGATTGATCTCCTCGGTCACCACCTCTTTTGCCTCAACTACGGCCTCCTCTTCTATCGTGGAGTTAAACAGGATGTCTGCCAGGATCTCCAGGAGCTTGGCGAGATGGTCGCGGTGGCCGACGACGAGATATCCCGTATAGTCATCCCGGGTGAAACCGTTGATGTACCCGCCCAGGTCCTTGACCTCTCTTTGGATGAGTTCCTTCGTTCTTTTTTCGGTTCCGGCAAAAACAAGGTGCTCAAGAAGATGGGAAAACCCGCTTTTCGACTCATTCTCGCTGGCGTATCCGGTACGGACAAGAACAAGAGCAGCAACCACCGGTGTGGATGCTTCCCGCATGAGCCGAACATCGAAACCGTTCTTAAGGGTGGACATCCCTGACAGGTCGATAATTTCTGCCCGGGCGGAGCTGCTTACAACAGCCAATGCAGGCAAAAGGAGCAAGATAAGGATCAGGCGCTTTAATATATGTCTCAATGATCTTTTCCTTTCCGTTTTTATAGACATCTTTTTTTTGTCCATCTATTTTGAACATCGTCCTATGAAACATACACATGACCTCACCGGTCCGCAACTGCAAGTAGTTAAACTGCCTGGTCTGAAAGATCGGGCAGTTTAACTATTGAGGATTGCGAATTGAAAATTGAAGATTGATGACTTCGCAAAAAGTCATCAATGCGCCCCGCGCGGGGCACCCAAATCAATGACTCACTCCGTAAGTCATTGATTTGTAAGGAAAGGGGAAACGACGCTTTTCCCTTTCCGTGGAGCGAAAAGTCCCGGATTGGACTTTTTGCGACCCTGTCAAGATTGAAAAACGCGGGAGCATTCTATCAAAAGACTGCATTCCTCGAAAAACACCGAAAGGACCCAGGTGCAGATGTCAAATGCCCAATCAGTAATTCTCAATTCTCAATGGCATTACCTACCCCTTGACACGGAGAGAGATTCCCTATATCAGGGGGGCGAGGGGAAATGGAGGACATTTTGAAGAACAAAATGCCGGATGAACTGAAAAATGAGATCACAACATACCTCACCGAGGTGAAAGCTGACCTGGATAACTATCTGACCTGGGCCATGAGCGAAGTGTCCATGGGAAGCGATACGGGAAAGGCAGCCGAAGTGGTGGAGGATACTATCCACAGGCTCATGACCATCGCATACTACCTGGCCACCTTCTTTGAGGACGCCGATCCATCTCTGATCCTCGCTGACCTGGCCTCTGAAGTATCCGAGGAGCATGGGACTGACCCGAACTTTTTTTCGGGGCGAACCACCATGGCGGATCCGCCCAACCGGACGCGGCACTGAGAACTGTCAGGTTGGAGTTCAGAGTGTAAAGTGTAGAGTGCAGAGAATTGAATATGGAGGGGAACGGAAGTTCCCCTTTTTTAATGCCCATTTATAGCCCATAGCCCTTGTTCAAACAAAAGGCTTTGCCTATATTCTCCTCTACACTCTACACCCTGCACTCTGCACTCTCTTTATTCCCCTTTGACAACCCCCGAGCCCTGTTGTAAGTCTGTCTAGTTGAATCCAATTAACCTTTCCGGACAGGACAAAATACTTTTGTTCAGATCTCCTCAAATCACCCTTATCATCCTGTTTATCTCAACAATGTTGATATTGCCTCTATCTGCCCTGGGAGGGGATTTTTCCCTGACATCCCGGACCTCGGCAACATCCTGGGAGGAGGAGGACGGGACTACCAACAGTTCGGCCTCCGAATATCTAAAGTTTTACAATCGGGGAGCACTGGGAGGGTTCAGACTCGACCTGGAGGGGTACGGGCGATTTTCTCAACTGGAGGAAGAGTGGGAACCAGGTGACGAACCAGGTGACGAAGACCCCAACCGTCTTTACGTTCTCGCAATGACGCTGTCTGGAGAGAACGACCGGAATGTGATCATATTGGGGCGACAGTTTGTCACCGCCCTTGTGGGCCCTGAAATGATCGACGGTCTGTCAATACAGACCGAAGCCGGCAAGGCCACTTTCAATGCCCGCTGGGGTTACAGATCGGATGTTAGCGGGGGTTCGGAGGATGACATCATCCTCGGCCTCGGGTTTGACTATAATATCAAGCAGGGGATGTACCTGTCCCTCGATTACGGCCGCACCTACGATGACCGTACCCTTTCCGAACTTCTGGCCACCGAGTGGGTCTACAGCTGGCACCGGTTTACAAAGGCCTACATCAACCTTAACTGGGACCTCATGTCCCAAACTCTCCATGAGTCTCTTGTGGGCACCCGGCTCTTTTTCTCCGATCGTTTTTCAGCGGTTGTGGAATTTGCGCACAACGTTCAGGTTTTTGACTCCGACTCTATCTACAGTGTATTCGCCGTGGACGCGGCTTACACAAGGTCTTTTTCCCTTCTGTTCACTCCGAGCCGCAACACGAAATACGCCTGGGACTATGTTGTAGAATCCTCCAAGGACGGAGGAGCCAAACGCTATGTAGTCAGCGGCCACTGGACACCTGGCCGCTCAAAGATCTACAGCAGCCTGCTTCAGCACACAGGCACCGGGGGTGATGTGACAGAGATATCCGCTTCGGTGTCCACACCTGTCTTCAAAAACTTTTATGCGGGTATCGGAGGGGACCTTGCCACTACGGAGAATCCCGGTGAGAGTTCGGTGAAGAGCCACCTCGCCTACCTGAGCGGAGAGTGGGAGCTGGGACCAAATACCTCTGTTGACCTGCGATTGGAACACTGCGGCGATGAACTTACAGAACCCACCCGAACCGCAAGGTTGGCCCTGAAAGTGGAGTTCTAGGAGTCTGTTGGAGTATCCATTCAGACTCCTAGCAATAATTTTTCGAAACGGAATTTTGCCTAAAAAGAGGCGACTTAAGAGGATTTTTGGAGCAACTCGTTATGGCTATTGACATTATGGTTACCTTTATTGAAATAACCTCTCAAAAAAAGAGCATTTCGAAAAATTTACAGCAGCGAGTTGAGATAGTCCGACCCACTGCTAGGATGAGTAACAAAAACAGACTGTCTTGCCTCTTCATATTTATTTTATTTTCGGCTGCGCTTCTCACTGCAACCCAGGCTGTGGCCATGCGTTTTTCACACATTCTCCACGAGAAGAATGAGATCTCCCAGTGCTCACGTTGTCACACTCCTGGTGCCGTGACCATTATTCCCGAAAGGGCTGTCTGCTACGGATGCCACGAAGAAAAGGCTATTGAGGAGACTGTGCTGGGCCCGACCAAAACTCACACCCCGCTATGGGTGCGCCAGCACGGGATCGACTCCCAATCTGCCGGGGCGCAATGTTCCGACTGTCACACCATTACCTTCTGTGTGGACTGCCACAAGGGCGGGGAGTTGGGAGTGAACCTGGAAAAACGAATCGTGAGGATGGATACAGCTCCGAGCACCCACACGTCACGGTTCCGGATCGTCCATCCCCTCAAAGCCACCGCTGAGCAGATCGAAAAGTGCTATACATGTCACTCGAAGTCGGAGTGCGTGGACTGCCATGAGGATTACAGACAAAAGTTTCGGGTAACCGGCCGGGAGATCGTTTCCCACCAGAAACAGAATAGTTGGGAAACGATGACCGACCACATCACCTTCCCCTTGAATCAGTGTCAGGACTGTCATCCCGGCGGAGCCCTTTCCTCTGCCCAGTGGAGCAGCGGTCACGCCAAGGAAGCGCGCCGCACATTGAGCAGCTGCCAGTCGTGTCACCCTGAGGGTGATGCCTGCCTGGACTGCCATTCTGCCAAAACGGGCCTGATGATAAGCCCTCACCCCGGGAACTGGGGCAAGATCCAGACCAGGTTCAGGAAGGAATCACCGGAGGTTTGCGCCAAATGTCACTGATGGTACGCGTTACAGCAGGCCTGCTATCGGCATTCCTGGCCTTTACCGGGTGTGGGTTCAACCCCAAGGATTCCGGGGGAGGAATCCCTTCCGGGGTGGAAAAGGGGACCGTCGAGTGCCTGTATTCCGGTTGCCATGATTCTACAACGGCCACAACCAGCGTTTATCCAGGGTACAATCCAGCTGTATCATGGGTCCTGGGGTTTCACGGAAACGTTGACGCCGAATCGGGCTCTATTACAGGAACCTGCACGGACTGTCACGATCCGATCAATGACATTTCCGACTATTCTCTTCTCTTTACTGCCAATTCGACTGGTATCATTGCCGACAGCATTCATACTGCCCTCGGTCTCACCTATAAACCGATCATAGGTTGTGAAGCATGCCACGGTTCTGGAATGGAACATTATGCATACATTGATTCGACCCTGTATTATGGCAATCATCGTGAACCGATGGATAGCCCGGTATTAAATGTTTTCCCTAACCCGTTTCATCTTCTTCCCTGCGGCCCCTGTCACAGTCCGGACCAGCACACCGGAGGGTCTTCCCTGAGCAATGTCCTGGCCAACCAGTATCCAGAATGGTACGGGGGCGATGGACAGGGTTTTTATTCCGATGACGGACATTCCGACTCCCTGATCGTAGAGACCGCCCAGGGCATGATGACCAGCACAGTCCGCGGCGTTCCATGTGCCGTTTGCCACACAGTTGAAGGGTTCGTGACCTACTACGTCAGGGGTGACACATCCTGGGCGTCCAGCCAGGCGGTCATCGATCGGCTCATCTCAGAGACAGGGGACACCGACATTGAGGACCCATCAAACGCTCCCGGCAGCGCTGCTCTTGCGCAGGTCTCATGCGTCTCCTGCCATCCATCCCACGAGCCGGGCGTGCTTGTACGTGGGCTGGACGGGGCCGCCACCGGTACCCAGGGCATGGCCAACCTCTGCGTCAAGTGTCATAACGTGCGGCAACTGATGTCGGATGTGGGTTCCGGCCAATCCGGTACCGGCGGCCTGGAAATACCGAGGCACCCCCAGAAGGAGATGTTTGAGGGTGTCAACAACACAAATAATGACGGGTTGAGGGGAGTGGAATCCCTGCCCAGCTTCCTTGCGGCCGATTCCGCCCACGCCGGCACCAGCAACGTCCCTGAAGGATGCGCCGGCTGCCACTACCTTTTTGTGCCCGAGAAGAACCCCACCGAGCTTCCACTCAAGGCCACCACAGGACACAGGTTCGTCCCGCGGGTAGAGAATTGCCTGTCAAGTTACGGGCTGGGCGGCTGCCATCAGGAAACCGACTTCCTTCTATCCGACGGCACCAACCCCTCTTTTGAGGACTCAACCCTGGGGTCCTTCAATTTCGCATCCATCTACTATTCGGTTGCCGGGCAGCCGGGAGCCGACCATGACTTCGATGGAACCGTTGAACCACTTCAAACCGAGATCAAGGGGATGTTAAACAACCTGAAAAACGATCTCACTGGAGCAGGAGTACTCTTCGATAGCAGCCAGGGTCTTTTCGACCTTACCCAGATGGCCTCGAGAACGACCACAGAGAGGGCCGCCGCCTACAACTACGATTTCGTGGTAGGGGATGGAAGTTTGGGTTATCACAACCCGATCTACGTGGTAAATCTTCTTGCTTCAAGCATCTCGGTTTTGCCTTAAACCAATCCAAAATCCAGGATCTAAAATCTAAAGAAAGGCCGGAGCTTTTGCTCCGGCCTCTTATTTTACCTCTGGACCCTGGACTTTACACTCTGGACTGCAGGTCTTATTTAGAATCCTATTCTAAATAAAACCTGCAGCGTTCCCGTTCCTACATCTTTATATCCGCCACCCCCATCCCACCGGCTGATACGAAGGTCGAACCCGAGGCTGGCCGAGGGGAAGATGGGCCACCCGAAACCTCCACCAAGGGTCACACCTGCTCCGTCGATGTTCTCGAACTCATGGGCCGAGATGAGAGCGTAGATCCGGGTGGAAAACCCTCCCATGTCCATGACCCACGCAGGCCCGCCCATGACGGCATTGTAGTCTCCCTGGTCATGGGAACTGTCCTGCATGGCGACCATGAGACGGATTCCACCCGACCCAAAAGTTCCCTCGATAGTCGTACCCATGTCGGTGTCCACTCCATCCAGATCATTGTCAAAGGAGACGAGTCCGTAACCCACCCCTAACTCCACAACTGCGTGGGAGGGGGAAGGGAAAGCAAGTAACAGCAATGGTAATAGGAATAGCAGGGGAGTGCGTTTTTTCATGATTTGTCTCCTTTGGGAGAAGTGTAGCATAATCCGTGATCCGCCTGCCACGGCGACTTGTCACGGCGTAGTTCGAAGAACGAAGACGGAAGCTGAAAGCGAAGACGGGTGATCCGTAATCAAGTAAAAGTATACCAATCGCCCGAACAACAAATCAAATAGAGGTAGGAGGAATAAAAGAAACAAGTATTTCTTCATCCTCCATTTTGCATTATTCATCCTTCTGCGTCGAAAGCCCCATTCCTTGACTTACCAAGGGACACCATAGTGCATCAGATGCGGGGTGCGATTGAGGAACCGACCGGAGGTCCCGCCTGTGGCGGGAGCGAGGATCTCAGAGGGGTGATAACACAGCCATTATCGCACCGGATGGACCATGCTCACCGGTCGCCAAGAGTATGCCAGATGGGAGGCTCGACCGATGAGGGAACCGGAGCGTACATGATATCGTACGTGAGGATTGTCGAAGAGGGAGTACGAAACAGATGGCGTGCTATTGGCAGCCGTACTAATCAGCCTACAATACGATTTCCTTCGCTTCGAGTATTTCTTCAAGATTCACGATCTCGCGCAAAACCCCCTCAGGCAGCCTTCCATCCAGGGCAACAAACCCCACGGCGCTCCCCTGACAACTCTCCCTTCCCAGAAAGAACCCCGCCACGTTGATCCGGTTCTCTCCAAGGATGGTTCCCACCTTTCCAATAACTCCCGGCCTGTCCTGGTTGGTAAAAACCAGGAACGTTCCCTCAGCAACGAGGTCCACGCGGAACCGATCCACCGCAGTTACCCTTCCGCGCAGATCGGCAAACACAGTTCCTTCAACCGTGTTGTCTCCCTGGTCAGTGATAACCTTGACGGAAATGAGATCGCTGTAGTTTTTAACCCGGTCAGCCTTCGCCTCTGTAATGGATATTCCTCTCTCCTTGGCGAAATAGGGAGCACTGATAAAAGTAGCCGCTTCCTGCTGATTTCTTTCCATGAGTCCCTTCAGAACCGCAAAGGTGTACGGCTGATAGCGGAAGGGGGAATCGAAGACCTTTTCAGAGACATCTTCGGCGAACAGGGATCCCACCAGGGTGACATGGACCTCCTCGATCCTGCCCGTTACGAACTGAGAAAGGAACCGTCCCATCTTTTCGGAGAGATCGAAATAAGCCTGAAGCTCAGGTGACAAGCGACCCCTGACGTAGGGCAGGTTAACAGCGTTCTCATAGGAACTCCCATTCAACACATTGATAACCTGCTGTGCGATGATCACCGAAACGTTCTTCTGGGCTTCCTCCGTGTTTGCTCCAAGGTGTGGGGTCATGATGAGGTTGGGCACTCCGTGAAGTGGCGAATCATCGGGCAGCGGCTCCTTTGAAAAAACATCCACTGCCGCCATGCTCACTTTGCCGCTTTCAAGGGACCTTGCCAGTGCAGATTCATCCACGATGCCGCCTCTGGCGCAGTTGATCAGCACCACTTTGTCCTTCATCACACCGAACTGACTCTCTCCGATCATCCCTTTTGTTTCCTCGGTAAGGGGTACGTGGAAAGTGATAATATCGGACCGATTGAGAAGCTTGTCCAGGTCTTCCACCAGCTCTACTCCGGCCTTCTCCGCCTTTTCCCTCTTGATATAGGGATCGTAGGCAAGAATACTCATATCGAAAGACAGCGCTCTTCGCGCCACTTCGCTCCCGATGCGCCCCAGGCCGATGATACCAAGGATTTTCTTGTAAAGCTGGATTCCCATGAACTTTTTGCGGTCCCATTGGCCGCTCTCCAGGGAATGATGGGCGAAGGGCAGCTTTCTCACTGCACCCAGCATCATGGCAAGGGTGTGCTCAGTGGCTGCCAGAGTATTGCCGGTAGGGGCGTTCAGGACCACAACACCCTTCCGGGATGCTGCTTCAATATCAACGTTATCCACGCCCACGCCGGCCCTTCCGATGACCTTCAGGTTCTGGGCCTTTTCCAGGATCCCCGCAGTCACGTCGGTCCCGCTTCTCGTAATAAGGGCATGATAGGATTCGATATTATCCGCGAGCTTATCTCCCTTAAGAGAAAGGTCTACAACAACCTCAAAACCCTCCTGGGCGCGGAGAATATCGATACCCTCCTGATCAATGGAATCGGTGATTAGAATTTTCATGGCTGCTTCCTGTGAATAGGGAAAAGGGAATGGTGAAAAGTGGTCGATGCCGGCCCTATCTCCACCTGATTTCAGCTCCTACAGTGGACTGTAAACCTTTAACTGTATGCTGTCCATCCGAATGGATTTGAACTTTAGCACGGTTATTCAAGACCATCAACGGGGCTTGGAGCTTTTCCCGTGACCAAAGCAAATGTACCCGATACAATAAGCTTTATGCTGCGAAAGATAAGAGACACATTAAAAGATCACCAACCCCATGACCTTCACCAGGAAGCCAATGCAGCCGTCCTCATCCCTCTTTTTGAGTACAACGGCAGCATCGGTCTGGTTCTGATCCATAGGTCTGAAACAAAAGGGCTGCACAGGGGACAAATGGGGTTTCCGGGGGGCATGGCTGAGCCCGCAGACGGCGGAGACCTGTTGCAGACAGCCTTGCGTGAGTCGGAAGAGGAACTCAACCTTTTTCCTGAAGATGTTCAGATCATCGGGGAACTCTCACAGCGCCAAACGATCGTTTCTGGACTTACGGTAAAACCCTTTGTGGGCATAATTCCATTCCCCTATAACTTCTCCCCGGACCCTGTTGAGGTTCAGAGCACTCACACTGCTATCTTGAGCACCCTGGTAAATGAGGTGATCACAGGAGTCAACTCCTTTGAACTGCCTCCGCCGATCTACCCTGTGAACGGGAAACCTGTCTGGGGATTAACAGCGAAGATCATCACGGAGTTGTTGGAAGTGATCGGTGAAAAGTGAAGGGTGAAGGGTGGAGCGTGGAAGCGAAACCCACTCTGCTTTTCCTGTCAAGTCCGAAGGTTAAATAGTACCAGGACCTTGCACCTGGTTCTGACCTTACAGAACACTTATTAATAATCACCGAACACTGATCCCCTGATTCCTGGACCGATTCTAACCGTTCACTGTCCACTGTTCACTATTCACTCCTTCGAAATGCGGCACACCTTGGCTCGGGTTATTTCCTGTAGCATTTCGAAGGTGGTTTCGAACGCGTTGTTGTTTTCCCCCGCTGCAGGGTAGATCTTCCCGTCCCGGGGAAACCCTTCATCCATCAGGACAGGGATCTTCTGGAAGTGCCCTATCGGGGGCACAGCGCCCACAGTAAACCCGGTCCACTTCTGAACCATATCCGGATCTGCCATTCTCACCTTCTTCACTTCCAAAACGCGAGCAATGGCCCTCATATCAGCCCTGCGGTTTCCAGGGATCAGGGCAACTACTGGTTCATCCTGAGCTGAAAAAACCATGGATTTGACGATCCTGGCTACTTCAACCCCAAGCATCATTGCTGAATCCTCTGCCGTTTCGGTCTTTCGGTCAAAACGCCTGACGGCCGGTTCATGACCGGCCGTCAGCAGCGATTCAACTACCTTTTTTTCACCTCTGGGCATCTAAAACACCAAGGCTTCAGTTTCCGGTTCCCTGGTCAACCTCAGGGACCAGGGCCTCTTCAGGGTTATCTCCTGCGGGAGCCTCCGGTTCCGCTGCTGCTTTCATTTCCTCGATAACCTTTCGAGCATCCTCAATGTGCCTGTTGGTGGGGAACGTTTCGATAAACTCCTCCAGAGATTCCTGTGTTCCCGCCGCCATGAAAGGCTCGTACTCCAGGTCTTCAATGAGATAACTGGCTTCCTCAACATGGATATTTTCGGGATAGCTGGAGATGAACTCTTCGTACCCTTCCACGGAGTTCATCTCCTTGTAGGTCTTAAACTGGAGCGCATCCATCCTTGTCTGGGCTTCCTGGGCAAAGGAGCTTTCGGGATACTGGGCAAGAAATTCCGCATACCCTGAGGCCGTGTCCTGTTCCTTGTAGGGCTCGTATTGAAGGTCCCCCAGTTTTTTGGAAGCCTCCTCCGCGAAAGGGTTGTCAGGATAAAGTGCAAGAAATTCCGTATAACCATCGATGGTGTTTTGCTCCTTGAAAGGCTCATACTGGAGCTCTTCCATTCTTAACTGTGCTTCCTCCACGTTGGGGTTTTCAGGGTAGGTCACCAGAAATTCAGCATAGCCCTCGGGGGTATCCTGCTCTTTGAAAGGCTGATACTGGAGCTGGATCAGAAGCACCTCAGCCTCCGCGACATACGTACTTCCAGGGAATTCTTTCAGAAAGTCCTCCATGGCGGCAGCCGTACCCAAAGCCTTGTACTCATTAAATACAGCCTCCCCAAGAAGCCCCTGAGCCTCTTCAAGATAGGGGTTTTCAGGATATTTGGCGATAAACTCCTCATAAGCCCGGGCCGTACCCTCCTCCTTATAAGGTGTGAACTGAAGATCGTACATCCTGGCGGCAGCTTCCCGGGCAAAAGGGCTCTCGGGATGTTTATCCAGGAACTGGCCGTAGGCTTCGGCCGTGTCCTGTTCCTTGGAAGGTTGATATTCCAGCAGCGACGTCATCTCGTTCATTAATGTTTCTACTTTATCGAGCTCTGCTTTGAGTTTCTTGCGGTCAGCCAGAAGCGCATCATTTTTCTTTTTGATTTCATCCATCTGCTCCTGCTTGGAGACTTTTGAAAGAGCAGAAACCTGCGTCCTCAGATCCGACTTGTTCTTTTTCAATTGATCGTTGAGGTCCGTACTGGCCTTTTGCAGAAGGCTGTAGGCCCCGTTAACGTCACCTGCATCCTGAAGCTGTTTGGCCTCAGCCACTGGATCAGCCGTTACGGTTCCTGGCATACCGAGACCTGCTAACATCATGAACATCAGAGCGCAGACCGAGATCCTTTTACCGAACATGTTAAATTCCTCCGTGTGATATTGCTGTCTACCGGTAAGATGACCTCCTTGAGGACCCTCTAGCCTCACACCTTACCGGACTGATCGTCTTTTTAAAGTGGCTTGTCTTCCACAGGCCGCACTAAATCCAGCTTCCAGAGGTTGACAAGTTTTCCGCTTCCGAGCAGGGTCCCGGTGGCCGCATAACGATTTTCACCCATCCTGTGCAGGACCTCGCACCCGGTCAAACTTCCATCACCGGAAGTATATGTACTGATAAGCCTGTCATCAAAAAACACAACCTTCCCCTTCAGATCGCCCACCGTCTCGTTGGCCTGAAAGAAATCCAGCTGCAACTCATCCTCGGATGGTATCATTTCGTAGGAGGTCTGGAAGGTCAAGGGGTTTGATCGTGATACTATCGACATTTCCCCGATGTTCAATATCTTTCCGTCCTCATGGCTGACCTGGATCCTTCCCTGGATCGGCACACGAGCAAGAGGCTCTCCTGACATCCCGTGACCCGCTACGATCCAGAAGCCGGGCTCGGTAAGGAAAGGATGTTCTCCCTTAAACAGCTTTTTCAAATTAGTCATTATCTCAGGGGCTCGTGTCGCCGTTTATATCGTCCATGGCGGCCATACGATCGTCAATCCCTCCCACCACGACGAGGACAACAATACAAACAACCGCTCCAAAGCCGAGAAGCAAGGATTCAGTCACAGGGATTTTTTTCTGAATCTCCCCTCCATAGTAGATGATAACACCGTAAACCGATATGCCGATAAAAACCGATGCGGCCAGGTGCTGTACGAACTGCAAAAGCCTTCTTTTCATGATTAGCGCTACCGTTACCCTTCCTCGTCCAGGACCGTTACCTCACTTGTTGACAGGGAGTATATGGCCCCCTTGACCAGAAGTTCACCCTTCCGAACAGCGGCGTCAATAACAGGAGAAAGTTCGAGGATCCTGGCCATCGTGTATCGGACAGTGGCAGACACCGCTTCGTGCATAACTTCGGCGACATCTTCTCCCTTCCTAAGGGATGGCTTGACCACAGGCTCGAGCTCCCTGATAATTCCACCAAGCGCTCCCCCCAATTCATCCCCCTTACCTTCCAGGGCAGCCTGAACAGCACCACAATTCTCATGGCCCAGAACAAGGAGAAGGGGAACCTTTAAGTTCAAAACCGCGTATTCCAGGCTGCCTATTACCGATGACCCTGGCACCTTGCCGGCGACCCTTACAACGAATATCTCACCGATCTTCTTATCAAGCACATGTTCTGGTGGAACTCGGGAGTCCGAACAGCTTAGAACAGCTGCGATGGGGCTCTGGAAGTGGAGCATGGCCCCCAGGTCTACATCCACGGGATTGCAGACACCGGTCCTTTCCCCCTGCACAAAACGCTTGTTTCCGCTCAGAATTTTTTCCAGTACTTCTGAACCTTTCATAAGCGCCCTCTCCGGATCATTTCCCCTCTATACTGATAACCTCGCAAAATTTCCCTTGGAGATCTCTTAAGAGCTGGCACAACCCTGGCTTGGCTCCCCAGCCCCGCGAACTGAATCGGTCCCGCGTCGATAGCGTGGCCCCCACCCCAGTTCCGCCGACAGCGCAACTGGTTGATGGACCTTTTGCGTGTCCATTAAAATTCAATCCCGCATTAGAACAGCAAGAACGATTCCTAGTCAAGGGCTGCATCTACTATTGAGAACCTCGCAATGAAATTTCTTCGACCTGTTTTTCGAAGCACGGCTCAATATAGTGGGTCTGCTTGACCATCTAATTACACCTAAAAACATTCACCTAAATAATTTGACTTCATCACAAGGTTAGCATGTTAATTTAACTTAATTTTCTAAAACAATCCCCGCTCCAGAGGTGAAAATGGAAGCGCCTATATCCTTTATTGCCATACTGGCTCCCACACTTTCCCTTGTGGTTTCCATCTCCGCTGACACTGCGCAATACAATATTGATATGACTATTCGCCAGATCGCTCACGATATCGGCCTGAAAGGCAGAGAGCTGGCTGAATTGCTGGACCTGGAAGGCAGTGTGGGATAAATAGTGACTTGCGATTGATGGGCTATTAATTAAGGATTCAGAATTGAGGATTCAGAATCAAGGGCACTGTTGTTGGAGGACAGAGATCCATTGTATATAATCCTCAATGCTCAATTCGGAATGCGGAATTCTCATTATTGTTCCAGCTCCCACAACCCCTTCGTGGTTCCGATCCAAACCTTTCGACTGTCCAGAGTTACGTACAGGGCGCTAGGCTCGCCTCTGATGTCGGTGCCCAGCCCATAGCTCTCGTGCTGAGCCGCCTGCTTTCGGGCAATGTATTCATCAATTTCCACATATCGGCGAATATCGGTCATAGGATCCATATTAATCTCTTTTGATGGGTCTCTATTAGATTTGCTGAGGCTCTGTTTAACCCCTTCCCCGGATCGCTGGGCCACCCAGAGATCGGACCCTCTTTTTTCCAAACCCGATATCATTGCTTTATTGTATCCTACCATTTTCCATCGGTACTCAAAATCGCGGGTATCCCTGGATCCGAACAAGGTTCCGGACCATCCTGTGTAACCCTGGAAGGTGGGCCATGGTTTGCCCTCAACACGGCCCTGGAGCCCCCCCCACAACAGCCCGACATCTGTTCCGGCCCAAATAACATCCCCAACTGCCACGATGTGTTGAAACTTCAGATCCTCCCCGAGTTTGAAAGCGGCCACGGCATTTTCTCTCACGACGGCCAGGCCGGAATTCCGGTTCCCAAAAACGATCCGGTCCGAACCTACGGATATAGCCGATACGGGCGGGCGAAATCGATCTGAATCCCCTCCCTTTCTTCCGAGTTTGAACCCCGGGCCAACGTAGACCTTACCCGCACCTGATCCGGATTTCCCGGTCATGGCAACCAACCAATCCCCATCAGGGCTGTAGACGACCCATTTGCCTTCCCTGTAGGCCGCGACACCCTTCCTGGTGCCAATCCACAGGGTCGAACCGGGAAGCCCATCCTCGCTGCCATCAACGGCGAGGCTCAGCACCCCATCATCGGGAAGTCCCCCATAGCGGCTAATCTTAACCTCCCACGTTCCATCGGAAAATATATGAAGACCCTCACCATCAGACCCAAGATATATCACCCCTTTATCAACAGCCAGACAGGTGACCTGACTCCATTTACGTATCCCGGGCACTTCCTGGCCCACCCAGGGCCCATCGCCATTTTTCACAAACAGGCCGTCGTTATTCACCGCAACAACCACATCACCTTCACCCGCAAGAGCCAGGATAGGACCGTCAAGAACCCTCCCCTTGCTGACAGTGTCGTAGGTAGGGGGCAGGGGTGTCGCGCAACCAGCCAGAAAAGCCACAGACAAGGTTAGCATTACAGCGTGGCCGAAAACCGATCTCAACATTGGAATCTCCAGTCAGTGCGTTTGAGTCTTGCCTTGGAAAAATAGGGTCACGAAAACAAAGCTACCATCAATCCTGATGCAAATCCAGCAGGTGTAAACATCTCAAATCGATTATTCTGGAATTGTACCTTTACAGAGGTGCTGGCTGAAAGGATAATAAAGGTTGTCCTGCCTTTTATTAAACTTGATGATCCAGAGGAGAAGAGCCGGGTGACTTTCCACAGATCAGGCGGCACTAACGACTACAAGAATGGTCGGGACAGCCTCAGCTCTCCCGACCACCGTCTGGGGGCCCTGGCGAGCATTGCGGCCCGCATAGGGGTTTACCAGGACACCCGCCGCCTGGCACGGGAGGCGATGCAGGCAATAGCAGACATTCTGCCCATCAAGGCGGCTTTCTTTCTTCTGTCAGACAGCAACACCAATTCTCTTGTTTTTCATGAAGGATACAACCTTCCTGTGGAGGAGACCCAGCGCCTTCATACCCTTATCAGCTGGGACGATTGCATTGAGGGAGAGGTGGTTCGTGGGGAAAAATCCATCCTCATAGAGGATGTGTCAACCGAGACGCGGGCCATCCACTACCAGGAGGGGTCCATGTCCCTGGGACTTGTCCCCCTTCTGATCCAGGAACGCGCCATCGGCGTTCTGTCGGTCACCACCGCTGCACCTCACAAGCTGGATCAGTCCGACATGGAGTTTCTTCTCACTCTCGGGTCACAGCTCGGGATATACCTCGAAAATGCCCGACTTCTGGAGGAACTTAAGGAGAGCAACAAACAACTCCTCCTGCAGAACCAGGATCTCGAAGAACTTCTCTCAGTCATATCCCACGACCTTCGCAGCCCTCTTGCCACCATCGGGGGATACGCCTCACTGATGATCAAAAAAGGAGAGGAGCTGAAATCTGAAGAGCGCATTGCGTTTGCTGAAACGATCTTCCGGAAGACAAAGGAGACATCCAGGAGGTTCGACGACCTCCTTGCAGTATTTAAAACTGCTATCAGTCAGAAGGATGAGGCCCCTGAGGAATTGGACAGCAGGGTCGCTATCGAAGAGGCGCTCGAGGAGGCCGGTCAGGACCAGAATACCCAGCGGTTCACTATCGAGATCCCTGACCATCTGCCGCGGCTTTTGGGGTATTACACCCATCTCCTGCACCTGTTTACCAACATCTTCTCCAACTCCTTCAAATTCATAGGTGCTCAGGAAGAGCCCCGGATCACAGTGGATTATGAAAAAGTGACAGCAGCGGATGAAATAAACCATCGGTTCCTGGTCACAGATAACGGGATGGGCATTTCGGCTGATTATATCGCCAACATATTCAGACCCTTTACACGGGTCCCTGGCGTGGAAGATATTTCCGGTACCGGGGTCGGGCTGGCTTCGGTGCAGAGGATCGTCCGCAGTCACAAAGGGACCGTGGATATTGTGAGTACGGAAGGAGAAGGTACGACTATAACCTTTGCACTGCCGTGGAAAGAAGTGGAAAAAACCGTGGAGAGTGAAGCGTAGAGCGTAAAGCGAAATAACGCTGAATATTCCCCCTACGCACCACGCTCCACGTTACAGGCCCCTTCCATTGACACCCACCCATACCATTGTTACTCTTTTAATGCAGGAATGAAGATCGCATTAACAGAACTGGAGGTAAGGTATGCCCGAGAAGAAAAAGGCAGAGAAAAAAATGGTTACAGAGGATGTGGAGAATTTTTTCCGTGACATATGGGGCAAGGTGGTGGAATACGCCTCTCTTGGAGCCGAAGAGGCCACCAAGGTCTCTGCCACAGCCAAGACCAGGGTGGATATCGAAACCCTCAAGTTCAAGAGAGGAAAGCTTCTCAAGATGCTGGGCGAACGCTACTGGGACCTGATCGAGAAGGACTCGTCCCTCACTGTGGCAGGCACCGGAGAGCTCCTCCGCCAGATAAAGGGAATCGACAAAGAGGTCAAAGACCTGGAAAAAGAGATGACCAGGAAGACGGAAAAGGCTGAAAAAAAGGCCTCCGCGAAGAAGGCCGCTCCCAAAAAGTCTTCAAAAAAGCCTGCAGCCGCAAAAAAGGCAGCATCTAAGAAAGCTCCTGCTGCAAAAAAACCGGCAGCCAAAAAACCGGCTGCTGCCGAATCTACACCTGAGGAAACCAAGGGAGACGTGTGAGTGTCAGCTAAGAGTGCCAGGGTGCGATTCCACCGGGCTGGTTTTATCTGACAGGTTTTTTTGCCGGGTTGACACCAAAAGCCGGTGGGGGTATATAGAACGTTCGTTTTCTTCATGGGGCTGTAGCTCAGCTGGGAGAGCGCTTGACTGGCAGTCAAGAGGTCCGCGGTTCGATCCCGCGTAGCTCCACCACTCGATGCATAAAAAGAACCCGCTTCAAATGAAGCGGGTTCTTTTTATTTGCTCGTGGCAGGCCGAGTTTGAAAGGCGAAGGGCACCAGTCACGCCCTTGGCGAAATCGAGTTGTCCCGCCTGTTATTGGCTTATAGGAGCGCCTGCCCTGAGCAGAGTCGAGGGGTCCAGGGGCACTCGATCAACCATTTCTCGCCCTTTTGGCACTCCTCTCGCTGTTCATTCAGCATGTCACTTTCACAGACCTTTTACGTATACATCCTGCGCTGTTTTGACCGTTCACTCTATGTCGGTCACACCATCAATTTGAAGAACCGTCTTTACTGGCACCGCTGCGGGTTCACATCCCGATACACGGCGGTACGTTTATCTGTGCGGTTGGTCTATACAGGCCCCTTGAGGCCCCTTGGGGGCCCCTTGGGGTCAGGATAGGAATTTAACAATACCTATCCGTATTATATGGAAATTGACGATTTCCTGCCCTGACCCCAAAATTCCCTGAGCCCAAAATTTCCCAAGCACATAAAGTGGCCATAAAAGCGGACATGTGCAGTGCTTATTAAACATTGTGAATCAGTGTAAATTTATGTTATTAAAGTATTTATTATGGATTCAAAACCGGACAGCAAACCGGCCAAAAAACCGGACAAAACCAACGAAATCGCGGACCGGGGTGAAACTGTAGGCCTGATGGAGCCGCTTGTCATTAGCGAGGACTCCAGACACAGAACAGATCTCACGGATCTGGCGGTTGAGCTCGCATCCAAATCGACCGGATTTCGGCGCAGTTTACCCAAAGGTGTGTATTCGGCGTTGGCAAAGCTGGTCCGCTCAATGAACTGTTATTACAGCAATCTGATCGAAGGCCATGTTACACACCCGGTGGAAATAGAACGCGCAATGAAGGAAGACTACAGTTCAGAGCTTGTAAAACGCAATCTACAGCTTGAAGCAAAGGCTCATATCGCTGTACAAAAATGGATCGATGAAGGCGGTCTTAAAGCTCGCTCATCAAGCAAGGAAGGAATTTGCGAGACCCATCGCCGTTTCTGTGAAGATCTGCCTGAAGAACTCCTCTGGGTCGAAGACCCTGAAAAGAAGGAACGCGTCAAAATCACTCCGGGAGAACTGCGCCACCGAGACGTGAACGTTGGCGGACATATTGCTGTGAGCCCAGGTGCCGTTCCGCGATTTCTGAATCGCTTTGAAAACGCTTACAAAAACCTCGGAAAGACTGACAGCATTTTAGCCGTCCCGGCTGCCCACCACAGGCTTTTGTGGATCCACCCATTTATGGATGGCAACGGGCGCGTTGCACGTCTCATGTCATATGCGAGATTGCTGGAAACGCTGGACACGGGCGGCGTGTGGTCCATCGCGAGAGGATTAGCGCGCAACGTCACCGAGTATAAGAGTATGTTGATCGCCTGCGATTCTGAACGTCGAAACGATCTCGATGGTCGAGGTTACCTTAGCGAGGAAGCTCTGGCAAAGTTTTCACAATTCTTTCTGAAAACGTGCATTGATCAGGTAGCGTTCATGGAAGGGTTGGTGCAGCCGCAAAAATTGCGGGATCGCATATTAATCTGGACAGAGGAAGAAATCAGGATCGATGCGCTGCATCCTAAATCAGGGAAGGTTCTTGAAGCCATTCTATATCGCGGGGAGCTGCCACGAGGCGAAGTTGCAACGCTGCTCGGTGTCAGTGACCGGCAGGCCCGCAGGGTAACTTCTACTCTCCTTGACCGGGAGATCATCGTATCTGGCAGCTCCCGTGCTCCATTGCAGCTGGCCTTCCCTGCCAGACTCGCATCACGTTGGATGCCAGGGTTGTTCCCGGAGCAAACGGAATAATAGAAACAGCCGAACAACTATGGGAAGATCCTTGGGGTCAGGGGTTGAGTTTTGGGTGTCTGGGGTCGGAACTCATTTTCTCAATTTTATCATCGTTGCGTGCTATAAATCTGAGAATGTGCCTGTCCTCTATAGCTTTACGCAAAGGCGGGAGGTACAACCCCAAGGGTGCCATTTTAAAACAGAGAAAAAAGGAAATAGAGCCAGGGCAGGATCAGCAGATCGATAAAACAGGAGAGCCTTATGCGTAACAGAGTTTCCAGCACACTACTACACTTTGACTTGATTTCATTACTGTTGACCTGTAGCATTTCGAGGTGTGCTGGAAAAGCAATGTAAATGAGGAAGGGGAGATCATGCCAGGCAAAAGGATAGCGGCCTTTGTTCTAATGACCTCCCTGTTCATTTTACCTTCCACATCCTCAGCCAAATACACCTACCAGGGCAGTGCTTCTCAGCCCCTTGCCACGATCGATCCTGTTGTCCCTGGGCAAGTCTTCAAAGTCTGGAAACCGGAGGCAATAGAAAAGGGGCGCTGGTCTGCAGGTACCTCAGCCGACTTTCTCCGCAACACTGACAACGGCGATGATGTGGACGTGATCCTCTCCGTGACCGGCGCCTACGGCCTTGGCGACCGGCTGACAGTTGGCGGTACATTTCCCTACATCATTCGTGACCCTGAATTCAACGAGTCTGACCTTCTGGATCTGAAGGCTTTCGCCAGGTACAGGTTTACCGGGAAGAGCTCAAAAACAGGGGTGGGTGCCGAGCTTCTTGCAAGTTTCCCCACAGCAGCCCAGGGGGGCTCTTTCCCGTTGACTCTCGACACGACCCTGCTGAAACTTTCCTTTGCGGTATCGGGCGCCTACCCGGATTGGGACTACGGCCTTAACCTGGGCTATCAGTCCTATCTTGAATCGGAATCCGGTGATGACAGCGACCTGTTTTACGGAGCCTACGCGGGGTGGGAGATATCTTCTGTTATCACAGGTATTCTGGAGTATTCTGCTTCCACGCACACCCATTCCGAAGGCTCTCTGGAAGAAAAAAATACGGATGCAACCGCCCTTGTTGGTGTCAAATACCGGACCAGTGACAGCCTCACTTTGGGGCTCGGCATCGGGAGCGGCCTGGCCGATTCTTTCGCTGACCTCAGGACACAGGTTACTCTGGTGTGGCTCCCAGGCCGGAAAAAAGCCGCCCGGGAAACCACCGTACAAAAGACTACACCAGCTGAAGAGACTCCAGAGAAGGTCTCCATACCGGTACCCCCACGGGTCCTCGGTGGAGATCTCATCGCGGTTGTAAAACCGGGCAAGGGAGATGTCCTGGTGCAGATATCAAACCGCAGCGGTGTCAAAGGGCTTGGAGAAAAGGTAGCCAGGCATCTTGAAAAGGCCGGCTATGTGATACCGGTGGTGGAGGAAGGTACCGGGGATAGCTGGACGGGGTCTTACATCTATTACAGCAAGGGAAACCTCACACCGGCCACAGAGATCAAACTGCTTTTCGCCCGGCCTGGCACCCTGACCCGGACACAATATAAATTGAAAGGGGTGGGTGTACTGCTTGTTCTGGGTGAGGATCTTGCAGGATGGAGTCCGTAGAATAAGTCTTAACCCAGGATCTCAGTTTTAACCCTGCGAAACCCTGTGGAGCAGCCTGGAAATGGCTGCGCTGTGGTAAATTAACTCTAGTCGTTTTTATTTGAACAAGTTGTTTAGCCTGAACTAATATTTCCTCTGCGATTAAAACCCTTGTAAAAATCCACTACTCTCCATCGCCTCAAATACCGCATCAGCAATAAGTCTGTGCCCTTCTTCATTGGGGTGCAGATCGCCTGAAATGATCAGATCGCTCTCAGACCGACCTCCCCTTATCTCCTCAACCCATCGACCGTGAACATCAGCGTATACACACCCCACCTCCTCAGCCACTACCTTCATGGCTTCCCAGTAGGGCAGGACCTGCTTCTCCGCCCAATCTTCGGGGATCGCCTCGCAGGAGAGCATGAGAAGCCTGTGGCAACCGGCGCCCAATAAACGGGATGCCATATTACGAAGGTTGTCTGAGAACTGAACCGGAGATATTCCTGAGAAGGCGTCGTTGACCCCGAAATTAATTGTCACCAGATCGGGCTGGTGCTCGATGACATCCCGTCCCAGGCGGTACAGGCCCCCTTGGCTTGTATCGCCGCTCATGCCGGCATTGATGGTCAACAGGTTCAGATCAGGTCGGATTATTGATATTTGCTCGGTGAGAAAGGAAACAAAGCCCCTGGGAACACCATATCCGTCGGTGATGGAATCCCCAAAAGCTACATAGACCTTGCGTGACATTTATCCGGTCCAGCTGGCCGCTGCGCAAGTGCTACCGAAAACCATTATATAAAGAGCCTCTTTACCTCTTTCGTATCGCTTTCCACAAGGCAGAAGGATGGATCTTCCTTTAGCCCCATGATATCTCCGGGGTTAAGCAGCAGGGTTTCCCCCACCATCTTCTCGGAATATTCGTGAGTGTGGCCGTAAAACACAAAGTCAAAATCTCCGGCCATGGCGTGGGCGCGGGCGTTCTCCGGATAATGGGTCATGGCCACACGGAACTCATCGAAATCCACAATGATGAAACCACCGTACTCCTTAACCTGGGGGCACTCCTGGGGAATAGTACGAGAAACAGCGAGAGGATCACCGTCGTTGTTGCCTTTGACAAGATAGATCCGGCCGGGAAAATCGTACAGAATTTCCAGCATGAAGGACGAGATCAGGTCGCCGGTGTGAAAGAGGGTTTTTGCTCCCTTATCCACCGACAGCTTCACAGCATCTTTGAACGCGTCACGGTTATCGTGACTGTCACCCATAACAGCCAAAAGCATTTTCCCCTCCTTATCTTGTCTGCACTGTCAACTGCGGTTAAAATATGACATAATTGACATCAGAAAACAACTTCTTTTATGAAAGCGATTACAAAGGTGTATTCCGACGAATTTCAGACTTTCCTCAGGGCGGTTCTTCCAGGAATGGGGTATCGGTGGAGGCGTTTTGACAGACGCAACTTTCGACGCCGCGTACGGTTACGCATGGAGTTCCTCCGAATCCGCGAACTGGATAAATACGCCCAGTTTGTCATCAGGGACGAAGCCGAACAAACCATATTGGACTCTTTCCTCAGGCTCACCATCACCCGCTTCTTCCGGAATTCCTGGCTCTGGGAGGAGCTGGGGAAATTGATCCCGAAGGCCGCGGACAGTCTGGAGGAGAACAAGGCCCTGAGGGTCTGGTCCGCCGGGTGCGCGGGAGGGGAGGAACCCTTCTCCATGGCCATGCTCCTGAACGACCTCAGCAGATCTGGGCACCTGGATCATCCGTATTCAATCCTCGGGACAGATACAGACACAGGTTCCCTGAAACGTGCCCGAAATTCGACATACAAGTGGGGATCAATCCGGGAGGTGCCCCGGCACCTCCTGGATTGCTGGTTCCAGGAAAAGGATGGGCTTTGGACCCTGGATGAAGAGGTTCGTAATCTGGTGGAGATCTGTCAGCACGACCTTGTCACCATGGACCCGCCGGGACGATTTCATTTAATACTCCTGAGGAATTCCCTCCTCACCTACAACACCGATGAGGTTCAGCGTAAGGTCCTGGGCCGGATCCATGAGTGCCTGCTGGCGCCAGGGTACCTGATCATTGGAAGGACGGAGACAATGCCGGAGGGAGAGGGTTTTGAGAAAGTGAGTAAATGTATATACCGGAAAGATGGAGGATGAAGGAGGGAGGGTGAAGAAAAACGCAACGGTGTAACATGTGTTCGGTATTGTTCTATTCCTCCTTCTTCCTTCCTCCTTCCTCCTTCTGTTTCTTAAAACGGCCCGTTTTAAGAAACGATATCGTCTGCTCTACAGTCTCGTTATCAAAAAGTATGAGCGTGTGGGTGTTGTGCACCAGGGTGAAATCGGCAGCTCCGGGCAGTTTCGTCTCCTCCACCCGAACGGTCCCGTCATCGTCCCCTTCGAGAAGGGGGTTGTAGCCGCCCTCCGCCCCCCGCCCGCCCGCGATGATCCCGAACTCGCATTTCGGGACAGGCAGGCTCTCAAAAAAAACTTTATTTTCAGTGGGCAGCTCCTGGCCGGCTGGCCCGAAGATCCATCTGTAGATACCCAGATGCTCCAGGCGCTCTGCCATGAATGAGCCCTTGTTCGGTGGAGCGATCATAACGACCCTGCCCAACCCGGGGAGGTCCTTCCCAAGCACCATCCGGATGACCAGGTTTCCCATGCTGTGGCCCACGAAATTGATGCGATGGCCCTCACCCAAAGCGTCCACCTTTTCGCGGATGCCTGCTGCCGCGGCCTCAATGGACACCTCTGTGCTCGGGTAACCGAGGTTGTAGACCTGGTAGCCCGCCTTTTCGAGGCTGTTCTCGAGGTATTTCATGGACAAGGGGATATTGGCGATACCGTGGAGGAGAACCGCCACTTCTTCGGCCATGACAGGCTTCGACAATCCAGTAAGAAAAAGGGGGATCAAAAATACTATTAACCTGACTCTAAGCAGGAAAGTGGATACTCTTCTGGCCGAAGAAGTCAAGTGTAGAGTGCAGGGTGCAGAGTGTAGAGTATAACGCTTTCTATTTTGCACTTGTTACTTTCTACTTTTTCTTCAGCCCCAGATATTCTGCGACATCTTCCACGCTTCCATCCATGGAAACGGGCACATTCTTAAGGGAATCACTGGTTTTGATCTCATATTCCGAGGGGAAGGAGTCCTCGAAGTACATCCTCTGGAATTCGGCGAATTTTAACTGGTGGGAAGTGGAATCCACAACCAGAGTGTTCTCAGGGCCAACGATACCCAGGCCGATGGCTTTCTTCAGACCCGCGATGGACTCTCCGCCCTGGGTGCACACAACATGACCGTGGCGGTTGGCTGTGAGCATCCCCTCCATGATCTCCTGCTCGGTGACCCTGACCATGAAAAACCGGCTCTTGAATCTCTCCTCTACAAGCTTGCGGACCTTGGGAAAAGATACGGGGTCCCCGATCATGGCAGCCTGGGCTACGCTGGGGATAACGGTCACCGGCTGATAATCACCTGTCATGGACCACCTGTACACCGGATCTGCATGATCGCTCTGCACACCCACAACAGTGGGAAGCTCATCAATGATCTTGAGCCGATGCAGGTCGAGGAACCCTTCCATGAGCGCTGTAATATTCCCCGCGTTTCCAATAGGTACCACGACCACAAGATCCGATGTATCCCAGTTCAGCTGTTGCGCCACCTCGTAGGAATAACTTTTTTGCCCGTTGATACGCACGGGGTTTTTGCTGTTTAAAAGGAACACTTCATAGTTTTCCGACAACTCCTCTACCACTCGCATGCAGTCATCAAACACCCCGGGCAGCTCAATAACAGTGGCGCCCGAGCCCAACGGTTGCGACAACTGCTGAGGAGTTACCTTCCCCTGGGGTAAAAGTACCACCGATTTGACACGCCCCTTGGGTAGGTAAGACAGATAAAGTGCGGCCGCTGCGGAGGTATCTCCTGTGCTGGCGCAGATCCCCAGGACCTGGTCCAGCCCCTTTTTAATGATGATGTGATTGAGATAGCTTATGGCGCTTGCCATCCCCCGATCCTTGAAACTGGCAGAGGGGTTCTGCCCATCGTTCTTGACAAAAAACGGCGCGCCAAGCCAACTGGCCAGGTCGTCGTTGGCCCGGATCATGGGAGTGTGTCCCTCACCCAGGTAGATCACATCCTCGGGGGGGACCAGAGGCATGATCAGCTCATGGAACAGGAATATCCCGGACATGGACGCCTCGTTGGACTGCCTGCGCCTGTCGAAGATCTCCCGCCACTGGGAACCGGATGTCTTTTTCAGTTCATCGAAGGAGCGATCGTGAAGCCTCAGGAGCGACCCGCAGGAGGGACAAGTGTAGTAGAAATCCTCTATGGGATACTCTTTACCGCAACCGATGCAGGAATAGACAAGATCACCCCGGTAGCCGGGCATGGGGATCTGGGCAACTGCTTTTTCTTTTCTGCGGGGCATTGCACACTTTCCTTTCAGGAAAAGTTGATGATCTCCGGTAAAGATCGGATTTTAGCAGGGAATGGGAAATGCGTGAATAGTGAATAGTGGAGCGTGAAGCGTAGAAAATGATAATAACGGTTTCGTACACATGTACAATTACTTAACCTGGACCTTGGACCTTGGACCTTGGACCGATTTTAACCGTTTACTGTTCACCGTTCACAGTTCACGGTATAATATCCCCCATGAAACTCCTGCTGTTCCATATGCCTTTGTTTTATTACAAAACCCATGAAAAAAGCATCCTTGAGGCTCCCGATATCGAAGAAGAGCGGGAAGTTGTGGACTGCATAGTTGCCCTCATCCAGGCGGAGGAGGGCGACCCGGGCAAAGGGAAAAAGGTCCTGGACAAGCTCATCAAGAACATTAAATGGCTGGCCGGCAAGTTCGGTACAAAAAGGGCGGTCCTGCACTTTTTCTCTCACCTTTCAGAAAGCCGGGCCGATCCTGAGTACGCCCGGGATCTCCTTGACCGCGCCGCCGAGCGCCTGGAGGGAGCCGGTTACGAAGTCCACGTGACGCCCTTCGGGTATTTCTGCGAGATGAAGCTGCACATCGGGGGAGAGTCCCTGGCGAAAGTGTTTAAGGAATTTTGAAAGGCAGTGTCTAGGGTCTGGTGTCTAGGGTCTAGACAATGCACGGTTGCTATAAATGCGGTAAAGGTAGCATCAGGTAGTGTCGCCAGTCTTCGCTGAAGCTTCGCCTCGGCAGGCAGGGAACGCAGGGAGCTTCACGAAAATATTTTGACTGGATTCCGGGTCTTCGCGTTTATTTCACCCTCCCCCCAGATTGAAGATTTAACCCTGTGAAACCCTGTGTACCCTGTGGTAAAAACATCGCCTTAATGGTAACCAGCTTAACCCAAATTAAAGGTTTTAACAGCGGCCCTCTGAGGTGCGACCATGATTGGTCGCCCTGCGCAACCCTGCGTTAATGCTTTTGCTTTGTTCTTTCGCTCAGTCGCTCAGTCCAGGATTTTCTCCTGCATTGTGCGTTCTGCATCCTGACTTTTACCTTGTCCCTGAATAAAAAAAGGAGGCAAAGGCCTCCTGCATGAATCGTATTTGTTTGTTCTAAAAGATCTTCCCGCTAAGTCGCCGGGTTGTCCTTCCCTTTGTCGGCTTCCTCTTTTTCAGCCTCGTCTTCCGTGGTCTTCTCTCGCTCAGTCACTCCGTCGCCCTTCGCCTCATCCTCCTGCCCTGAGCTTGTCGAAGGGTCCCCTTCAGCAGCCCTTTTAAGCTCCTTCACCGTCTCCTCTTCAGCCTGCTTGAACCCACGGATGGCCTTGCCCAGCCCCTTTCCCAGCTCTGGCAGCTTCTTGCCGCCGAAAAGGAGCATGACGATGGCGAGAATGACGAGAAGTTCCTGCATGCCGAGACCGCCGATCATAAACAGTTCCTCCTGAACATGGTTCAGTGCAGGGTGTAAAGTGCAGGGTGCAGAGTGTCGAGAATAAAAAGCAAATTAACCAATCCTGCTTTACGCCTTCTCTACACTCTACACTTTACACTCTACACTGTTCCTATTCCTATTCCTATTCCTGTTTCGCCTTCTGTGAATAGGAATAGGAACTTACCAGCTCCCCATCAAAGGATACCTCAAGGTTGAAGAAAGAGGTTATGGTTGCTTCCTTGCCCGGGGTGGCCTCGATCCCCATATGGGTCCAGGTCCATTTCGGGAGACCTTCTTCGTCAACCCCCGTGAAATCGGGTTGGCCGTACATCTGAACGATCTCAGCCTTCGTCGTCATGCCGGCTTCGATCTTTGCCCCCGGGTTCTGGGTAGGCATATTCCCCAGGGTCACGTTAAAGGTGGGAGCACAAGCTCCAAAAGCAAAGATCATTGTCCCTGATAGTATCAGCGTTCGGATCTTCATGCTGCCGGTTCCTCCGGTTTCCACTCACTCAATATCAAGGGTCATAACAAGCAAGTCGTGCACTTCATCCTTGGCATCCCTGATATAGTCCTTCAGGATCGCCTCTTCCTTGAACCCCATTTTCCTGAACACGTCGATGGCACCAGTTTGTGTTACGGCCATTTCAGCGGTCAACTTTTCAAGGCCGGCCTCTTCCGCAGTGTGGATGATCTCCGTGAACATGATACGGGCCAACCCTTTTTTTCTGAAACTGGGAGATACCACGATGCGGATCTCACCGACATGGCGCATCCATCCGAAAGGCTTCCTGTGCAGTGTCGCGTTGGCAACGATCCGGCCTTCGTGCACAGCAAGCAGAGGAAAAACCCTGTTGTAATTCAGGTTGCTGAACCACTCGCGCACGACCCTGTAGTTGGAGACATCGTTGCGCAAGTACTGGCGGTCCGAATCATAGAGATCTTCAAAAAAATCCATGAGGATCCGCTCATCCTGTTTGTTCATTGCCTTGAGGACAAGTTCGGTGCCGTCTTCCAACGCTACTTTTTGAGGATATCGATCAAGGAGCATCTCTAACCCCGCTTTTCTGTTTGTAGGGGTCCTGGCACCCTAGTGTTCCATATGCCAGGTTCCGGATACCGATTCCGCAAACTCGGCCCAATTTTCCCAGAGTGTGGTCACATCGTTGCTCATTATTATAAGGTCGTGTTTCTTGCCTGTAGCGTCCATGCCGTGGTCCTTCAGGATCGCCTCTTCCTTAAACCCAAGCCGCGTAAACACGCGTTGTGCGTTGCTCTGGATAGTGAGCATCTCAGCCATAAGCTTGTCCAGTCCCAAACCGACCGCCTGCTGAAAGATCTCGGCTGCGATGATCCGGGCGAGCCCCTTGCCACGAAAACTCCCTGCCACAGACATCCGGATCTCACCTACGTGACGCATCCAGCCGTGGGGGTTCCGGTGCAGGGTAGCGTCTGCCACTACCGTATCTCCATCAAAGGCCAGAATGGGCAACACCTTTTCGTAGTCGATGTTTTTCATCCATCCGCGTATGACATCACGGTTCGCGACATCATCCCTGAGATAGAGCCGGTCCTCTTTACTCATTCCCTTGAAGAACTTGTACAGCGCCTCTTCGTCCTCTTTCACTAAAGGACGCAAAGTTACTTCGGATCCGTCTCTGAGCGCTACTACCTTTGGATATTCGTTCAGCATCATGGTGAACCTCCCTTCAAAAAGTCTATTATATCGCAGGAAGAGCGCATACTAAAGAGGGAAGAATATAATCGGGGAACCGTGAACGGTTAGGATCGACCCAAAATTACGACAGTGCACATGTGCACCGGTGCACTGGTGCACAAAACCGCTTGTTTGCGGTCTGCGTCCTGCCTGTCCCTAGCTAAGTCGAAGGACGTCCTGTGTTCTTCCCCTATTGCTCCCTCCCCCTTCCTCCTTTTATCCTCCTGTAACGGAGGAGCGTGTACCCCACCCCCACAGCAAACCCTCCAATATGGGCCCACCAGGCCACTCCAGTCGCGGCAGCACTGCTCCCATAGGACATGGAGCCGCTCATGAACTGGATGAGGAACCACAGGCCGAGGAAAAGGATGGCCGGAACCTCTATGAAGGTAACGAAAAAGAAGATGGGCACCAGGGTAACCACCTTGGCCCTTGGAAACAGAAGAAAGTAGGCCCCAAGCACACCAGCGATGGCGCCGCTGGCCCCAACGGTGGGAACGTCACTCGCCGGGTTGGCCAGCAGGTGGGTAACGGAAGCGGCCACCCCACAACCAATATAAAAGATCAGGTAGCGAAAATGACCAAGGGCCGATTCCACATTGTCACCGAATATGTAGAGGTAGAGCATGTTTCCCAGCAGGTGCAGCCACCCTCCATGGAGGAAGATAGATGTAAAGAACGGTACGGTAGCGTAGGGGATCAGCTGCGGTGCTTCGGAGAAAGCGTAAAAAACCTTCTGCGGAACCAGGCCGAAGATGTAAATGAAGCGTTCCAGGTTTGGACCGAGGGACAGCTCCATGAAGAACATCACAACGTTGGCCCCGAGGAGGAAATAGGTCACAAAGGGGATCGTTCTGGAGGGGACGTTGTCACGTAGTGGAATCATAACGGCTCTCGCTGATCATTTATCAAACCACGGGCATCTTCAGCGAGAGCCCGGGTATCGGTGTGTCGGAGTATCGGGGGAAAATCCAGTGCGCCTGATGTTTTGATCTGTCGCCGATACCCCGATACCCCCATACCCCGATACTTGCGCTGACAGGTATCCTAATATCAGCGCATCAGTCTTCCACTGCCGGGTACCGCAAACAGCCCTGGCCCAGAAAGAAAGCATCCTCATCCAGCTCTTCTTCGATGCGCAGCAGCTGATTGTATTTGGCAACACGCTCTGATCGGCTGGGAGCACCTGTTTTTATCTGCCCGGCGCCGGTAGCCACAGCCAGGTCCGCAATAAAAGTGTCGCAGGTCTCACCGGAGCGATGGGAAATGACCGATGTATACCCGGCACGGCGGGCAAGCCTTACCGTCTCCAGGGTCTCGGTGACGGTGCCGATCTGGTTCAGTTTGATAAGGATGGAGTTAGCCACACCCTTGGAGATCCCATCCGAGAGAATATGCATATTGGTCACAAAAACATCGTCTCCGACGATCTGAACCCTGTCTCCAAGCCTTTCGGTAAGGAGTGTCCATCCGTCCCAGTCGTCCTCAGCCATGCCGTCTTCAATGGATACGATGGGGTATTTGTTGACCAGGCCCTCGTAAAAAGACACCATCTCTTCTGCTGAATACTCAACCCCCTCGGCAGACAAGCGGTATTTACCATCACGATAGAACTCTGACGCGGCGGAATCCAGACAGATGGCAACGTCCTCGCCCGGTCTATACCCCGCAGCTTCGATCCCCTTCATGATAGCATCCAAAGCAGCTCGGTTTCCGTTCAGCCGGGGAGCAAAACCACCTTCATCTCCCACTGAGGTCGAATGGCCCATATCGGACAAGATCTTTTTCAGATGGTGAAAGACCTCCGTCCCCATCCTCAAGGATTCCGTGAAGGTGTCTGATCCCCAGGGAAAGATCATAAACTCCTGGATATCCAGGCCGCTGTCGGCGTGTGCCCCTCCGTTTATGATATTCATCATGGGAACGGGGAGTATGTTGGCAGAGAGTCCGCCAATATAGCGGTAAAGGGGAATTCCCAGCTCGTCGGCAGCGGCCCTGGACACAGCCATGGATACTCCCAGGATGGCGTTGGCACCCAGGTCCCCCTTGTTCTCAGTGCCGTCCAGTTCGATCATGACCTGGTCGACCTCCGACTGGGACAAAGCCTCGTAGGCAATGAGAGCGGGCGCGATCTTGTCGTTGACAGCCTCAATGGCTTTGGTCACCCCTTTTCCGAGGTAGCGCTTTTTGTCGCCATCCCGGAGTTCCAGAGCCTCCCGCTTGCCGGTGGAGGCTCCTGAAGGCACCGCGGCCCTTCCGAAAGCCCCGCTCTCCAGGTAAACGTCCACTTCCACAGTAGGGTTGCCCCTGGAATCAAGGACCTGCCTTGCGTAGATATCAGCGATCTCACTCATGGTATGCTCCCCTCTTTGATACATGGTCATCGGTGATCGGTGATCCGTAAAGCCCTGAACAACCCATGACCGATTATGGATTACGGATTACGGATTACGGATTTTATCCCATTGCTTCCCATTACCCTAACAAGGTAGAGTTATACCACGTGTTGCTCGCTAACCTGAACCACTTTTGATGGACTGCCAATCAGTCCATCAAGCAGTCCCGCCACCGGAGGGACTGGGTGGGGGCCACGCCTACGGCGTGGGACGGATCCATTCCGCTCCTTCGGCAAGCTCAGGGGGAGTCACGCCGATGGCGTGACCGCCCTCAATAAACCTCCAAGAGGCTTTTTGCGAGGTTATCAATGACGATGCCATGACTGACCAGACAATAGACCTCAAGCAGATCATTGCCGCGGAGATCAGTGAAAAGGGGCCCATGCCCTTTTCGCGGTACATGGAACTGTGCCTGTATCATCCACTTCTTGGTTACTATCAGAGACAGGAACCGACCACCGGACCCGCCGGGGATTTCTACACAGCCCCCCATGTCCACGCACTTTTCGGCCGCACCCTAGCAGCCTGGATCCAACGGATGGCCAACGATACCGGCCTGGATAAGGTTACGGTCCTGGAGCTGGGTCCCGGAAACGGTCAGCTGGCCAGGGACATCCTGGACCACTGGGGCAAGGATCAGCCCACGCTGTCCATGATCCTGGTGGAGGAGGCCGGGCCAAGGCGCAGGGACCTGGAGGCCCGCTTTACAAACGACCCCGTCCGGGTGGTGGAGCCCGATGAGTTGGACAGTCTGGATCCATTCAAGGGGGTGGTCCTGGCAAACGAGTTTTTCGATGCCCTGCCTCTCAGGGTCTTTGAACGGTCAGAAGACATTGTCAGTGAAGTGTTCGTAGATCACGACAAGGACGGTTTCAAGGAAAATCTTTCGCCAGCCGAAACAGGGGGGCGAATTACCGAAACTCTGGACACCCTGCCGGAAGGATGCCGTACAGAAATATCCGATCTGTGGCAGCCCTGGCTTTTCCGAATCGCCCGGGTCCTTGACCGGGGCCAACTGCTTATCCTGGACTACGGCGAACCTGCGGAGAACCTTATTGTCCCATGGCGTCCGGCCGGCTCACTGCGCTGCTACCGCCGCCACCAGGTAGACACTGACCCTTACGATTCCCCTGGAGAGAAGGACATCACCGCCCACGTGAACTTCTCCCTTCTCCGGGATTGGGGCCAGGATAGCGGATTCGAGTTCCTCTCCTTCTCAAGCCAAAGCTCCTTCCTCATCAAAGGCGGCATCCTCGAGATGCTGGCACAAACCATGGAAAAACTCCCTGAAAAGGAAGCCACCGGCCTTTGGCTCACGATAAAGAACCTGATCCACGAAGAAGGGATGGGGGAGGTGTTTAAGGTAATGGTTTTGAATAAAAGCAGGAGTCAGTAGCCAGGAGCCAGGAGCCTGGAGAGGCCTTTATTTCTAACGCAAAAGCACACGTTTCGCTCTTGGAGATAGACATGATCAAACTCCCGGGAACTCTTAAACTTACCCTTAAGTTTACCCTTTTACTTCTTATGATTCCTTTGGGAACACATGCCGGCCCATCCGTGGTGGTTCTTTCAGACAATTACGACAAGCCGGTAGCGGTCATGTACAAAATGCGGGCGGACTATATCGCTCAGACTGTGACGATCACCAGCAATGAACGGGATTTTTCGGCCAAGCTCAAGGGTATCAAAGAAGGTAAAAAGCATCTGATCGAATATATTGAGAGAAAAAAACAGGTTATTCTATATGAAGAACCTGCCTATCTTTATCCAGGTTCTGAAGGGCTCTTCAAGGGATCCTATGGCGGCAGTGAGCCCCAGGCCCAGGTGCAGCTTTTATTGCCTATTGTAAATA
This sequence comes from bacterium, assembly GCA_029210965.1. NCBI lineage: Bacteria > bacterium. Next base: position 79,001 of record JARGFZ010000012.1, read on the forward strand.
ATAACGACAACATTTTTTCCGGAGGGATCGAACTTGCTGAACTCCTCCGTGCCCTTGACCCCCTGGCCAAAACCAGGTTTCAGTCATTTGCTGTCCGGCTGGCAGTTGAGGATCCCGAAAAGTTAAGAGGAAAGGTCCTGGAGATGATCAGCGCTGATGTCAAGGCCGCAAAGGAGAGGATGAAAGGGGCCGGGAAGATCACGATCAGCGGGCTTGAGGGACCTGTCAAGGTGAACCAGGTTGATGACATCAATGTGGAGCTATTCATAGAATACAGGGTGTCTCTGGAGATCCTGTAGGAAAAAACGCCGGACACGGAGACACGGCGACGCGGAGAAAAAGCAAGGCGGTGGGTCGGGGAGGGGGAGAAAAGTCTCGTGTCGGGGTATCGGGGAAAAGCTGGAATGTAGAATGTAGAACGCAGGAGAAAACCTGCGAAACTGCACCCCGAGGACCGCCCTTCAGGTCCTTTCTGGATTTCGGGTCTTCGCGTTTATTTCACCCTCCCCTCGATCCCCTCCCCTCAAGGGAGGGGAAGAGTTCGGAATGGGCCTTATTGTACGGCTCTGCCCGGAATGACGAAGGTAGGGGGTGCCTTCCGTTTTTTCTCCTAATTTCCGAGCCCGGTAGTCTTTCCCCAAGAATAAAGCCTTTCTCAGTGTCCTCTGTGACTCTTCTTCTATGAGTAGGCCGGTCCTGTCAACGGGAAACTGGTCTATTGCCGACATCGGAAGTCCTTGCTTACACCCTGCTTCTATTCGCACTGTTTGTGGGCATCTTTGGCCCTGTGCATTCTGGGGTACGGAATGAGG
>JARGFZ010000013.1:0-40019 GCA_029210965.1 bacterium
TAAGGAAAGGGAAAACGACGCTTTTCCCTTTCCGTGGAGCGAAAAGTCCCGGATTGGACTTTTTGCGACTCTATCAAATTTGAGATATGAGATATATTCGCCCATGAGACTCACAATCAAACTCATATTAATATTATTGGCAATAACCCTTTCCCTCCCCTTCCCGGCTGGGGCTGCGGACCCCAACGGCGAGCCCCTACCCTACCCGGAATCTCTTCTTGAAGACCTGAAATCCAAAGATGACTCTACCCGTCTTTCTGCCATCCAGGCCATCAAACCTTTCCGTGAGACCCGCTCCCTCCCCTTACTTCTCGCTATTGTCATGGAGGATCCAAACAGGCAGGTTCGTCTTCAGGCAGTTGGTGCCTTGTGGAACAGGGGTGACAGCAAAGCGGCAAAGATTCTGGAAAAGGTTCTTGTGCTGGACAAGGATGAAGATGTCAGATTGGCAAGCGCTGGAGCTCTGGGGGACGTGGGGATAAAGTCCACATCTTCTATTTTCCTGGTCAACACTGTTCAGTCAAGCAAGGACTATGCACTGATCGCAAGATGCCTCAGAAGCCTGGGGAAACTGGGAGACCATTCCTCCACCAATACCGTTTCCGGTTTTCTTTCTCAGCAATACCCATCAGAGGTCAGGGGTACGGCCGCGGAGGCCCTTGGTTTAATGGGAGCAGAGAATAAAGTGGGCGCTTTGATAGATACCCTGGAAAAAGACCCCGACAACACGGTTCGTTCTATCGCTGCACAGGCCCTTGGAAGAATCGCATCCGGTAACGCCACCGAACCTCTGGTGCGTATCCTCCTTTTCGATAGTTCCGATATCGTAAGATACCAAAGCGCAGAAGCCCTGGGTCAATTGCGGATGACCTCTTCCATTTACGACGCATTTATTGAAGGCCTGAAAGATCCGGATAAAAGAGTCCGCTACACGTGTCTTGTATACGTATCTGGAAGGCTCAAAAAAGAGGATACCGGTGCGGTGGCTGAGCTCCTGTCAGATGAAAGGAAAGGGATCAGAGAGCTTTCCCACCAGACCCTCAGCCGCCGGGGGATAGTTATGGAAAGGATCGGGGATAGGTATAGGCTGGTTGAGTGAGCGATGGTATGGGAGTAATGGGTAATGGGTAATGGGAAAAAGTCTGAACTATCAACTGAAAAACAGAACTCCTGACCCTCTTCCCCCTTACCCTTTCCCGCAGTTAAAGGTTTTCCTTCAGCATCTTCTCCACAGCCTTAATGGACGGCCACAAGCTTCCAACGATCCCGCCAAAGACCTTAAGAGCGATTGCGGGCTCCTCCTTGGCGAACCGGTCAAAATCCTCCCTGATAATAACCAGAACCTGGGCCTCTTTTATGACTTTGGCTGCCACACAAGTGAGGTGTGGTGGTGCCAGGAGGGACCACTCTCCAAATGTGTCCCCTTCACCGAGGATCAGTTCCTGTCCGTTATCAACTCCGCCTGTCATGACAGCAACCTGCCCCCTCTCAATCAGGTAGAACTTGTCGCTCTTCATATTCTCAGCCACGAGAACAGTGCCCTGAATGTAGTCTTCTTCACTGACAATCCTTGAGAACAGGGCTAACTCCCGGTCGCTGAGAGAGGAAAATATCGCACTTTGTTTAAGCGGTTTGATTTTGGCCATTATTGGCTCCAGTAGTTAGTGATCCGTGATCCGTTATTAGTATTGCGTAACACGCATACCTGTAAACCTGAAAATGCCAAATGACTACACTTGATATTTTAATTTAACTTATAATTCTATATATTTGACTTTAAATAACTATTTTTAAGATTAACATAGTGTTGAGCTGTGAGGAGGATGCGCTGGGTCTCCTCCTCCCTAACCGGTCGTACAACCCTCGCCGGGATTCCCATGGCAAGGTGTCCACCGGGTATCCTGGCACCTTCCGTTACAAGCGCCCCTGCTGCCACAACGGATCCGGAACCGATGGAAGCTCCGTCTAATACTGCAGCACCAATACCGATGAGGCAATCATCGCCTATAGTGCAACCGTGGATAATGGCTCCGTGTCCAACTGAAACTCTATCGCCAATGGTAAGTGGAAACCTGTCTGTGGTGACATGGAGTTTGCCTCCATCCTGAATATTGGTACCGGAACCTATGCGGATCCAGTTAACATCACCACGGACAACAACACCGAACCAGAAGCTCGCATCGTCGCCTGTTTCAACGTCACCGATAATTGTAGCGGAAGGCGCAATAAAAACGTCACTGCCAAAGACAGGTTTTTTTTCAAGGTGGGGGAAAATCATCAAATCAGTCCAGAGTCCAAAGTTCTGAGTTCAGGGTTCTGAGTTCTGAGTAAAGCTCTGCACTCTGATCTCTGAACTCTGAACTGCCTTTAAAGTCCTATCTCATCAGCGATACCCTTAATCGCTTCAAGGCTCAACTCCAGGAACTCCTCCAACTCCATATCGAGCTCTTCACAGGACCTGATCTGATCTCTGTCGGCACCCCTGGCAAATTGCTTTTCCTTGAAACGTTTTTTCAGGCTCTTGAGCTTGACCAGTTCCAGTTTTTTCTCGGGGCGGATCATTGCTGCCGCCGCAATCAGTCCCGTAACCGGATCGGCACAATAGAGAGCCTTGTCTAGTAAGGTAACCCTTTCCCTGTGCCCGGCATGGGCAACAACTGCATCAAGGATCTCTTCCGGGACCCCTTTTTCCCTCAGGATCTCCGAAGTCACATATCCATGCCGGGGAAAATTGTTTACGGTCTCATCGTAATCAAGATCATGAACCAGTCCTGCCAGACCCCAATAGTCGGGATCCTGATCGAAGCGCCGGGCAAGAGCCCGCATAACCGCTTCGGTGGAAAGCATATGATTACGCAGGTTCGGTTCGGTTACCAGTTCAAAAACAAGATCCAGAGCTTCCTGGTGTTCCATGGGGCCTCCCTGAAAGAAGATCTCAGATCTCAAATCTCAGATCTCAAAAGTTGTATCTGCATTCATCTGTATACACCACGTTGGTATTTTTAACACAACAAGGGATTGATCTGCAAAAAGTTCCTCTTAAGCGATCAGAGCTTTAACGCAGGGTGACGCAGAGCGGCCGATTATGGCCGCACCGCAGAATTACGCAGGGTAGACCTGGGACTTGGGGTTAAGCACAGTTGCTATAAAGGCGATGTTTTTCACCACAGAGGAAAATGTGGGCACTGAGAAAACCTGAAAAAGGTTAAATGATTGTCATTCCGGGTCCTCGTTTCACTCTGCCCGGAATGACGTTTATCGGTACAAACACAGGTCTTTCCCCGTGTCTCCGCGTGGCCGCGTCTCCGTGTCCTATCTTCACCCATCACCTCGGTGTCACCCATCACCTCGGTTTCCACAATGAGGCGAGCGTGTTAAAGTTCGTGGATAAGGACTCAGGAACCAGTAATCAGAAAGGCCAGTACCCACTATATGCCGCTATCAAGCAAATACAAATTATGGATCGGCCTCTCCGTCCTTGGAGCCCTCACAATTGGGGTCTTTCTGGGGACTCTTCTTGCTATTACCCAGGACCTGCCCCAGGTGGAGAGCCTCCAGACTTTTGAACCCTCCTCTGTAACAAGGATCCTGGCTGATGATGGAAGACCTGTACGTTCCTTCTTTGTGGAACGTCGCATCCCCATTTCCATCCATGAGATCCCTGACAACCTTATAAAAGCTGTCGTTGCGGTGGAGGATGCGCGGTTCTATAAGCACTTCGGACTTGACCTGAGAGGGATACTTAGAGCCCTGTGGAGAGACGTCACCTCCCTGCGGGTGGTTGAAGGGGGCAGTACTTTAACCCAGCAGCTCTCCAAGGTCCTGTTCCTGACCCCTGAAAAAACTCTCATAAGAAAAATAAAGGAAGCCTTTCTGGCCATAAACATCGAGCGCAGATACTCAAAGGAAGAGATCCTCTCCCTGTACCTGAACCAGATCTACCTGGGGGAGGGCGCATACGGTGTTGAAGCTGCCGCAAGAACATATTTCGGTAAGCATGCTCAGGAACTGACCCTCGCAGAGAGCGCCCTGATTGCCGGCCTGCCCCGCTCACCGGCCTTATATTCCCCCATAAACCATCCTGAAAGGGCAAGGCAGAGGATGAGGACCGTCCTCGATCGGCTGCTAACTGAAGGCTACATCACTCAAAAAGACCATGATGAAGCTGCTCAAACCGGCTTTTCTCTTTCCCCAACCCCCTCACCGGAGGATCCTGCACCCTATTTCACCGAGATAATAAGACAGGAACTGGAAGAAAAACTTGGTGCCAACCTGCTCTATCGGGGCGGGATTGTGATCGAATCAACACTGAACCTGGACCTGCAAAGGTCTGCCACGGAAGCGGTCAAAAGGGGAATTGCCGCTTATGAGGCAAGGCAGCCTGGAAAGACCGGGACACCTCCTGTCCAGGCCTCTTTCATCGCCCTGGCCCCTGCCAGTGGAGAGGTTAAGGCACTCGTAGGGGGACGGGATTTCACCTCTTCACCCTACAACCGCGCCACACAGGCAAGACGCCAGCCTGGCTCAGCGTTCAAACCGGTTATTTATGCGGCCGCACTGGTCGCAGGTTTTCCTCCCACCACCCAATTGAATGACGAACCTTTTGAGATTGAAATAAAAGGATCTCCTCCCTACGTTCCGGTGAACTATTCCGGGCACTACAGCGGTTCGGTTACATTGCGTTCAGCTTTGGAAAGATCGCTGAACGCTGCCTCCGTGGATCTTCTCATAAAGCTGGGATACCAGCCTGTTATGGATATGGCCCGGAGACTGGGTATTCGTTCTGAACTGAAGCCATACCCCACCCTGGCTCTGGGTGTTTTTGATGTAAGCCTGCAGGAGATGGTGTCTGCCTATGGAATATTTGCCAACCGAGGAATTCTTGTGAGCCCCAGGTATATAAGACGTGTCCTGAACCGGCAGGGACAGGTTTTCTGGGAGCCCCCACTTCAACTTTCAGATGCTCTGTCACCCGAGGTTGCCTATCTCACGACCAACGTTTTGGAGGGTGTTATCCAGCGCGGGACAGGAAAAAGAGCTGCTGTTCTGGGCCTGCCCCTGGCCGGAAAAACCGGGACAACGGATGATTACAAAGATGCCTGGTTCATCGGCTACACCCCTGACCTTGCTGCCGGGGCCTGGATGGGTTTTGACAAATCCGCCAGACTGGGAAATGGAGAAACCGGATCAAGGGCGGCCCTTCCCATCTGGATGACCTTTATGAAAAAAGCCATACAGGAAATACCTCCGTATGAGTTTGAGATCCCCTCCGGGATCGAGATCGTAGAGGTGGATCCGGACTCGGGAATGCTGGCCGGGCCGAGGTGCGTCAAGCGCATCACCGAGGTGTTTCTCGAGGGGACGGCCCCGGAAGAAGTGTGTGGGATTCATCCTGATTGAGGATTGAAACTTCCGGATTCAGAATTTAAACAGCATGATCCGAGAATCCCTAATCCTCAATTCTAAATGCGCAATTCAGGTCCGGTAGGACCTGAACTGTAGAACCTGAACTGTTGACACCGGAACCCTGCCGTTATAATCATGTCAGGATGCCCTGTCCCAGATTTCACATCCTGATATTCTTCATCACCCTGCCCTTGCTGCTCCTGGCTTCGACGGCCAACGGCCAGTACCGCCATAAAACCCTCTTCGAGGACAGGTTCGTTCATAAACCTGTGGCTAATCAGGATTGTACTGTGTGCCACGACAACCATTTTCCTGAAGCTCCCATGCAGATTTCCAAAGCGGTTCCGGAGCTTTGCTTTAAATGCCACAAGGATCCCGGAAAAGGGAAAAAGACCGTTCACAAGCCCTTGAATGAAGGCAAAAAGTGTCTCTCCTGCCACTATCCCCACTCAGCGCCCGCCAGGGGCCTCCTGAAGGCCAAATCACCAGGATTGTGTGTCGGATGTCATACCGGCAAGAAAAACGGCCTGCACGGGACATCACGGCTTGCCGGGGATTGTCAGCTGTGTCACGACCCCCATGCATCCGACTCCTCAAGCCTTCTCAAGGCAGTCTCCATCGGACAGTGCGATGCCTGCCACAAAAACGTAGACAAACAAACCTATAAACACTCTGCTCTCGAGGAATATGAGTGCCAGGAGTGTCACAACCCTCATACGTCTCCTCCCGAAGAAACCACTGCCTGCGAGGAATGTCATGATGACAAATCATCAGGAGCCAATGTCCACCCAGCCCTGGAGGACGGCTGCAATTCATGTCACCAGCCCCACTCCGGGACCTATCCGAACCAGTTGAATATACCGATCCTGGACCTTTGCCTCCAATGTCACAGCGAAATGAACTCAGGCAGGCACGGAAAACTCCAGGTCGGAACAGACTGTGTCCGGTGCCACGATCCCCACTCCACCCGGGGCCGCGGATTGCTTAAACAAGCAGCTCTTGCAGCCCCCTGTGGGTTCTGCCACGTGGATATCATCAAGGCCAAAAACCAGCACACACCGGTACGGGATACGAAATGCCAGCGATGCCATGATCCCCACTCCCCCACTTTCGGGGATACACTTGTCTGCCTGGACTGCCACACAGGGATAATGGACGGCAGATACGATCACCCCCCGGCCGAGGAGGACTGTGCCAACTGCCACGACACCCACGGCTCGGACCTTGGAAACCATCTCATCGACAGTGTTCCGGCCCTCTGCCTGAAGTGCCATCCGGAGCTGAAGGGAGGCAAACATAACAGGGTTACCCTTGGAACCGATTGCCAACGCTGTCATAACCCCCACAGCTCCCTTCTGCCAGGAATGCTCACCATCGTCAAAGAAGCCGCCACATGCGAGTCGTGTCATCAGGGTAAAAAACCGGGTCCCATCGTTCATACACCCATACTTGAATCGGACTGCGACGAATGCCACGACCCTCACTCCGACTCGCCGGGCGAGACGATCCCCTGTGTCGACTGCCACGAATCGCTGCTGGACGGTGAATTCGTGCATGAGGCTGCTGAAGATGATTGTTCCAACTGTCACGAAACCCATTCAGGCCAGCTGGGCAAACTCCTGAAAGGGATGATCCCGGCCATATGTCTCGATTGCCACGATGACAAGGCAGAAGGCAAACATGGAAGCACGTTACTCAGTACCGATTGCGGCGGATGCCACGAACCCCACTCCTCCTCCCGTAAGAAACTGCTCAGGGAGTCAGGGGATCGGTCCTGCTCCGATTGCCATAAAAATATGACCAAAGCCAAATACCTGCACTCTGCTTTGGAAGAGTACCCCTGCAGCCACTGCCACAATCCCCACACCGATCCCCCCGAAATGCCCCCCCTTCAGTGTCGGAAGTGCCATCTTGACCTCGCGGACCAGAGTGCCGCCCACGGCGCCCCCTCCTACGGAAGGTGTATTGAATGCCATGATCCCCACGGGTCGGAATCCCCATCCCTTTTGAAGGAAAAGGGATCAGTCCCGGCTGGTGACTGTCTTGAATGTCACAAAGATGTTCGAAGAAACATTGAAAATGCCAGATACCTGCATGAGCCTGCTGCAGAGGGAGGTTGCTCCGACTGTCACACCGTTCACAAAGGAGTTTCTCCCTTTACAGTAGAACGGTTCGATCGCAAAAAGAACGTCCCCTATGACCCTGCCTCCTACTCACTGTGCTTTCAGTGCCACGCAAGTAGCCTGGTAAACGTTAAGTTCACTGACACAGACACGGCTTTCAGAGACAAAAGATGGAACCTCCACAACCTGCACGTGGTCAGGGACGGTGAGAGAGGTTTTTCCTGCTGGGTCTGCCACAGCTCCCACGCCTCCAGACAACCGCACCTCATCAGTATGGAGGTACCGTTTAACAAGGTCTACAACCTCAAAATTGAGTATCAATCCACTGATAACGGCGGGCAATGCAGAACCAACTGCCACAGCGTCCGGGAGTATTCCAGATGAGGAAAACTCGCTGCATCAGGCTTGGGCTCGTAGACGTGAATCTGGTCCTGGACCTTGTTAAAGGCGCTGTACTGATCCTATGCCTGGGTCTAGGTCCAGGTCTGGTTTTTAGTGTGTCCGCCATGGCGGCAGAACCAGTCTACATGGGAGCCAAGTTCTGCAGAACCTGCCACTCCTCTGCCGACAAGGACAGATATCACCGGTGGCTCGAATCCAGGCACGCCAACACTTTTAATGCATTAAAGGGAGCCGAGATGACCGACTCCAGATGTCTTTCCTGCCACACGACCGGGTATGGTCAGACAATTTCGGAAAAAAGTGCCAGAAAGGATCTCAGGGGAGTGCAGTGTGAAGCCTGTCATGGACCGGGAAGCCTTTACAAATCAATGATAGTGATGAAGGACCCGGAACTGGCGAGAGCTAAAGGACTGTGGGATGTCACACGGGAGGTGTGTTTGAAGTGCCACAAGTAGAAAGATCAAATAAGAATGTGGAATGTAGAATAAGATCAAAAGCTTATTGTCACCAAAATCCGCCGATCTCTATTCAAATATGAAATAAGGGATTTGGAATCCGGAATTCCCTATCCGCCAGCCCAAGGTTGTGCTTGTCATGCAGCCCTTAAAGCCTGAAAGTTGATGACTTCACAAAAAGTCATCAATGCGCCCCGCGCGGGGCGCCCAAATCAATGACTCACTCCGTAAGTCATTGATTTATTCGGATGAACCTGATTTTTCAGCTCCCCTTTTCCGGACACCCTTGTTTGCCGGATTGGCGTTGTAATCAGCAGGGAACCCCTTGCCGTCCAGACTCGGGGGTATATTTTTGCGGTAATTATCGAGGGTCAATTCAGGATCGAACTTCAGCAGCTTCCTGAAGTCGGTGCGTTTCTCCACACGAACCGCATTCCCGGCCAACAGTTCCACCTGTGAACTCTCAGATCTCTCCAGGTCTGACACCCGGACAACACCCCGGTAAACGTTGACGGAAGTTCCTCCTTCCAGGTAGCTTACCGTGAACATTGTTCCTTTGACGCCCCCCTGAATGTTTTTTGTCCTGAACTCGAACCCACGCTCGACCCCGAGAGGATTGATATCAAATAATGTCTTACCCTCCTCGATGATGACCTTCTGGATATCCTTCTTCCTGTCCTGAGCTCCGATGGAAGGGATGGCCAATACCGTGGTCTCGTAGAGTTCGATTATTCCGCTGGCGAATTCGATCCTGGCAAATCCACCTTTCTCCGTCCTGAGGATATCCCCGGCAAGGAGCAGCATTCCCCTCTCAGCTGGCTCCCAGATGGAGTACTTCGCGCCCTTAACCATGACCGAGCCTCTGGTTTCCCTTATCTGCGGATGATAAGCCTGCCCTGGCTCCTCACTGCTGGACATAGCCCAGAGAATTCCAGGGAGGCTAAAGACGATACTTACAGCCAACACCATTTTTCCGCCAAAAATTCTCATGACTATCACCCCATGACCTTTTTTAATAAATGGTACTTGGTCAAAGGAAAAACAGCAATAAATACCAAGTCTGACATAGAGTAACAAATCTGTAACCTGTTGTTATCCCTGAAGTTTACAGAATAATTGGCAGATCATTCCTGATAAATATATGAATTATAGGAATTTTTTCCAGGTGTACTATGAAAAATTATCAGGGTCGAACCTTGTGTTTTCCAGTTCTAACCCTCGGCAGAGGGCGCGATACATCTAAAGAAAAGGTCCAAAAGATCCGGATCGATGGGTCCCTGAACCTTTTCGGAGTAAATCCACGGCGTTTTCGACGCCAAGGGGGTTCCTGTAGGGCCTGAAACCCACCAGCGCTTCGTAAACCTCCATGATGGAGAAGATTCGTGCCAGAAGAGGAATTTCTTAGCCTTTGAGCCCGTCGGGGTACCCTGTGCCGTCAAATCGCTCATGGTGGTGCCTGATGATCATCTTCACCTCAGGGGGAAAGGGAAGGCCGCTGACGATATCGCTGCCGATGACGGGGTGCCCCTTTATGATCTCATACTCCTCCTCAGACAGCTTTATTTCCTTGGCGAGGATCTTGTCCGGGACTCCGATTTTGCCTATGTCGTGCAGGAGAGCCCCCACGTGAAGGGATTCGATCTGCTCCCTCCCAAGACCGCATATCCTGCCGAATTTTTCCAAGTAATCCAGGGAAAGTTCTGAGTGGGCACTGGTGTACTGGTCCTTGGAATCCAGTGCCCGTGAGATGGCTCTGATGGTGTTGACGTACAGATCTTTGACCCTCAGGTCCAGGGAAAGGGATTCCATAAAATACGCCGTCTGTGTGGCGAAAGACAAAAGCAACCGTACATCTTCATCTTCGGCACCTACAGCCTTGCGCGACTCGGCGTACAGAACGCCAAGGGTCGTTCTGACCGTGCCTATGGGAACCAGAATGGCTGTACTCCCCCCTTTTTGTCCCAGGGTTAAACAGACTCCCTTCTCCAGGACCTCCTGGAGGAGTTCAGGGTCAGGCTCCCGGCTCTGGTCACCTATGACAGTACGGACATCAACCGGGGTTCCGGACCCATTTTCCAGAGTAAAGACCTGCAGGGTTGTGAGATCCAGGAGTTGTCCACAGAGGACTAAAGGCACAAAGTGTGACTCCTGTCCCTTCTCCTCGGCCATACGCAGTGCTACTATGCTTAAGAATGCCTCTGTCTTTCCGCGCTCCCTCTCAAGGACGAAATCGACCCTTCTGGCCCTGGCTGTCATCTGCACCGGGTACATGATAAGGCACACCAAAAGAAGGGGCACTGCCTGAATGAACTGCCCTGCCCCAGCGGTGAATACAGCGGTTCCAGTTACCACAGCCAATAAAAACGCCAGGATCAGAGCCCCGCCCTTCCAACTCCTGGTGGCCATAAACCAGCCTGAGACAAGGGAAAGCAGGACGAAGGCGATGATTGCCGAAACGTTCCCCTGCTGCTGATACCATGATCCGTTGAGCACTGTATCCAGAACGGCGACCTGGATGAAAACGTCAGGTATTACCCCAAGAGGCGTGAGCCAGAGATCGTGAAGGTCCGCTGAGGTCGCACCCAGGAGCACTACTCTGTCCTGGAATACGCCTGTCTCGAATTCGCCTTGCAGAACCTTCCGGAAGGGGAGCACTGTGAAAGTTGGCTGAGCCAGCACTTTCATATTAATCAGTGCGCCGGTGGGGATTGCCGTTGACGGAACCGGTTCGATCATCGCCGCCCCGACGGCTCCCAACGGCCTGTAAACCACATCGATGAAATCTATGGAGGGCGGCATCCGCCGTACTACTCCGTCCAGATCCACCCCGAATGTGATACTCCCCAGAGACATGGCAGCGCTCTGCAATGCAGGATAGGGCAAAGACACATTTCGAAGTAAAACGCCGTCATCGGTGATCTTTTCATTCATCTGTGCCGCAAGGACTACCGTGCCGAACTGCTGAACATAACGCGCAAGATCATCGTCCTGTTCCGGATCCGGCCCAATGGATGAAAAATCTATATCCATGAGGACCCCCCTCGCCCCGTCACGGTAGAGGTTCTTCAGAACAGTGATATAATACTCCCTCTGTATAGGCTAACGACCCATTTCCTTTAGGGAGTTCTGGTCCAGTGCCACGACAGTTACCGGAGGTACACTCCCGGGCCCATGTCCCGGCAGGAAGCGGTAGCGAAGGTCTATGGTGAGGAGTTCCATCCTCTCCAGTGTCCCCGCAAGGAACAGACCCGATACAATGAGGGATACGGCCAAAGATATGATAAAAATATTCAGGTGTTTTTTCAAAAAACCCTCCGCTGACCACCACCTCACATCTCATAGCATTATGTGAATCGTGAAGAGTGAACCGTCCCGCCATTGGTGGGATACGCTGTTTAAAGTTCACTGAGTGACGATTACTTCTTTTGCTGCAACTCCATCAGCTCTTTCTCCAGTTCATTCAGTTCCATATTCAATTCTTTTTTCTCCAGTTCCAGTTCCCGCTGCTCGTCCCGCAGCTCATTGATCTCACCTTCCAGATCCCGGGATTCTTCCCTCAAATCTCTGATGTCTTCACGCAGATCGTTTATTTCAAGGTTGAACACACCGATCGCACGGTCAAGATCGGAAATATCAGCGTTTACATCACCGATCCGGTCCTGAGGGGGATTACTCTTCCTGAGCAGTGAATCCCTCTTGTCAAGAAGCTCTTGCCTTTCCGAAGAAAGTTCTGTCCGCTCATCCCTTAATTCATCGATCTGTTCCTGCAGGTCATCGACACGCCTTTTAGTAAGATTCTTTTCCCTTTTGATTTTTTCCTGCAGGGATTGAAGATCCTTTGCCAGACCTACTGATTCCACATCAAGTTCGTTTATCTGTTCTTTCAGATCCACTTTTTCATCTTCCATAAGTTCCAGTCTTCTTTTGCGCCTTTTTTCCCTTAGCTCTACTGTGCGCCCCTGGAACTGTTTTCTTAATTGTGCGGCCTCTTCCGGATCAAGTTTTATGGTGACCACCGGGTCTCCAATTCTTATACGGGCGAACTTTTCCTGGTCAAAAGGCCCGGACCAGAATCTGTCCATCAGGATCTCCTGGGGAAAGAACTCTGCGATCTGAATTCCGGCAGAGTCGATGACGGCAAAGTTCATCTGGGCGCTGATGCCGTCAGCAGATCCCAGTCGAAGAGAGATACTTCTGGATTCCCTGTTGGTGAAGTCGACATTGAGGCCTTCGGTCAGATCGGATGCCTGGACACCGGGGAGGAAAAGTGCCAGGAGAAGAATGGCGGTAGTAATATGGGTAAATTGAAACGATAAAGATATCCGCAAGGTTGTTTCCCTCGCTGAGCTTTTTCCAGTCCTCAAAATAATGGTGAATAGTGACCAGTGAAACGTGAATAGTTTAAGAAGCCCGATGGCCTTGAATTGCTTGACTGTGGTTGTATGCGGTTCATACTGATCACCCTTCACGCTTCAATTTTCATACGACCCTCAGCTTTCGATTCTTAATTTAATCCTACCCTTCCTCCACCGGTTCTCCTTTTCCATAACTCATTATCTTCCTTACAATACCACGAATGGAAAAGGTTTCGCTGATGGAGTAAAGCACCGGCACCACAATAAGGGTAAGAAGTGTGGCGACCGCAAGACCGAAAATAACGGCAACCGCCATGGGCCCCCACCATTGGGCCGATTCTCCGCCGACCTGAAGACTCATGCTCCTGAAATCGAAGCTGATCCCGATGGCCATGGGAGTCAGGCCCAGGATCGTCGTTATGGCAGTGAGCATGACAGGCCGGAATCGGACCGTACCCGCAGTCACCAGGGCATCGTACAACTCCATACCATCCTTCCGCAGGAGGTTGATGTAGTCAATGAGAACGATGGCGTTGTTCACAACGACCCCGGCAAGGGAGATAACCCCTATACCGGTCATGATGATCCCGAAGGGCATACCGGTGATCATAAGACCCATAAATACTCCCATAAGGGAGAGAACAACGGAAGAGATGACGATGAGTGATTGCGCCAGGGAGTTGAACTGTGTGAGCAGGACCAGGAAGATAAGGAATATTGCGATAATGAAAGCCCTGCTCAGGAATTCAGTGGACCGCTGCTGTTCCTCCTGATCACCGGCATAGTTGACCGAATAGCCGGCAGGAAGCTCCAGACTGCTTAGCTTCGACTGCACGTCCTGGAGAATTTCGATGGAACTTCGGCCGGCCGTGTTTCCCGAGATCCTTATCAGGCGTTTCTGGTCCAGGTGCCTTATGGAGCCATACCCGGTCCTCATTTCCACGGTAGCCACCGAGGAGAGAGGAACGGGTTCCCCGGAGGCAGTGGGAATGATCAGGCTCTCGATCTGGGAAAGGGTCTGACGGTTTTTTTCCGGTAGCCTGGCAATGATATCGTACTCATCCTCCCCTTCACGATAATCGCCTATTTTCCAGCCGTTGACGGCGGCCTTGATTGTGTTGGAGATCTCGATAGTGGACAGACCAAGAAGGGCGGCCTTTTCACGATCAACATGAAATGCGATCTCCGGCTTGGCCCTGGAAAGATCGTCCTTAACGTCCACAAGGCCCTGTACGCCCTCAATCAGGTTCTTGGCCACCTCCACCAGTTCGGCCAGGACCTCCACATCGGCTCCGATAAATTCGATCTCCACCGGGGCTCCAACGGGCGGTCCCATTTTTTCCTTGGCCACCTTGATGTCAGCTCCGGTGATGTTACTGAGCATCTCACGCATGCGGTCCACTGCGATGATGGAACTTTCACTGCGCTCTTCCCGCTCCACAAACTCAACAGAGACGGTGGCACTCCTCGAGTCACCCCCCTCGCCGGACTCGGAAGCCACTCCCACCTCCCCGGTCATGTACCTGATATCCTTTTCACCCCCGATGATCGACTCCACCTCCAGGGCAAACCCGTTTGTGGTATCAAGGTTGGTGCCCTGGGGGGCCTCAACCTGAACCAGGGCACGGTTTGGGTCGGTTTCCGGAAAGAGCTCCACCTCTGGGTCCGAGGCTATGTAGGCACCGATCGTTCCGAAAAGCATCGCTATGGAAATGACCACGACCGCGAGCTTGCTCAGCCAGCTTTTCAGAGTCAGCTGTAGTGTCTTCCGGTACCCGCGGATGAGAATGGGGTAACCCCTGTCTTTTTTACGGCGTCCGGGACGGGCCCTCATGGTGGATGCCGCCACCACGGGGTTGATGACAAGGGCAACAAAGAGAGAGCTTGTCAGCACGATGATAAGAGTCCTGGGCAGGTAGCTCATGAACTCCCCCATGATATCGGGCCAGAAAAGCATGGGGCCAAAGGCGCACAGGGTCGTAATGGTAGAAGCGATAACCGGCCAACCCACCTCGGCGGCCGCCGTTTTTGCAGCCTCGACGGGGTCCTTCCCCTCCTCGATGTGGCGGTAAATGTTCTCCACGATGACGATGGCGTTGTCCACCAGCATACCCAGGGCCAGAATGAGGGAGAACAGGACCACCATGTTGAGCGTAATACCCATTGCCTGGAGTATGGTGAACGATATGAAGAAGGAAAAGGGAATGGCCAGGGCCACAATAAAGGAACTTCTGACGCCCAAAAACAGGAACAGTACCGTGAGGACAAGGACAAGGGCCGTGAGGATATTGTTCTCCAGCTCATTCACCATCCGCTGGATATCCTTGGATTCGTTGAGAGTGACCGTAAATTCCACGCCGAGGGGAAGCACAGACCGGGCGGCGTCAAGTATGGCGAACGCATGTTGGGATACATTGATGATGTTCTCACCCGTTCGTTTTTTGATAGACAGGGTAACGCTGGAACGACCGTTCAGCCTCGACACATCGGTCGCATCCTCGAAGGTGTCTCTGATGGTGGCCACATCCTTCAGGTAGATGGGCCTTCCTTCCCGCGCCACGAGAACCAGGTTGTCGATGTCGGACGGGTCGGTGAACTCTCCCGGTACACGAAGCATGTACTTTCCACGACCCAGATCGATACTGCCGCCCGGGACGTTGACATTCTCGCGCTGAACCAGGGATAGGATCTCGGTAAAGCTGAGCTTGTAGGCTGCCATGCGGTCCGGATCGAACTCCACCCGGATCTCCCGCGCACGCACACCTGTGACGTCCACCTCGAGCACCCCTGGAATTTCTTCGAACCGGTCCTCGAACTCCTCCGCGATCTGCTTGAGAACACGTTCGCCCAGATCACCCGATATAGCCACCTTCATGATGGGGAACTCTGAAAGGTTGATCTCGATAATGGCCGGATCGTTTTCCAGGTCGTCAGGCAGATCTCTCTTGGCCTGGTCCACCTTATCCCGGACCTTCTGTAAGGCGTCGTCAATAATCACATCCGGCATGTACTCTACCGTGACCATGGAAGCGCCCTCAGCGCTCACCGATCTTATCTCCTTGACATCTTTTAACGACTTTAACTTCCGCTCCAGGGGAATGGTAATGAGGTTTTCCACATCTTCTGAAGCAGCTCCCTCATAGGTGGTCTGCACAAGGATGATGGGGATCGTTATGTCCGGGTTGGATTCTCTCGGCAAGGTCACATAGGAATAGAGACCGACGATAGAGACAACGATCATCAGAAAGAATACGGTGCTGCGTCGCGATACGGCTGCGTTGGTCAATAACATTGGGTGTTCCCCTCCCCTATTCCTCGATCACTTTTACAGCGCCGCCATCGACCACAAGCTGCTGTCCCTTGGTCACGAGGTGTTCGTTTACCTGGATACCTCCGAACACAACCACCTTCCCGTTTAATATGGGACCAAGACGCACTTGCCGTCTGACAGCTGTACCATCCTCCACTACGAAAACAAACTTCTCACCGTCCTTGTCGATGACCGCGTACAGCGGGACGACAATGACGTCCTCAAGGACCTGGCGGACAAACTTAACCCGGACGATCATTCCGGGCCTCAGGAAATCGTCACTGTTGTCGATCTGGACTTTGGTCCTGTATGTACGGGTCTTCTCGTTGGCAAGGTAGCTGACGAGGATGATCCTTCCTGATCGCCCCACCTCTCCCTTACCGTTGGCTCCCGAGGGGAGAACCACAACCTTCTGTCCCGTCCTCGTATACGGAACGTCCTTCTCGGGTACATCCACAACCACTTTCAATTTGTCGATCTTGACGATAACCGCTGCCGGCGTACCCATATTCCCGTATTCACCGCGATCGACCAGGAGGCGTTCGAGAATACCGTCGATGGGGCTGATTATTGTGCTCCTTTCAAGGGCGATCCTGGTCTCAGTCAGACTTGTATTGGCAGATTGAAACGCCTGATAGACCTCATCTCTTTCCCTTTCGCTAATGAGCTGTTCCTCAAGAAGGGAATCGGCCCGCTCAAGCTGTTTTTTCCTCACATCGTAGTCTGTGCCGTTCCTGGCATGCTGGGAGAGGAGAGACTCCTTGTCTATTCTCAGGATCTCGTCACCGGCCTTCAGGCGGTCACCCTCCCTGGGGCCGATCCATACTATGGGGCCTGGCTGCTCCAGGGACAAGGTGAGGTCCTCCCAGGCTTCCAGCGTCCCCGGGAGGGTGAAGGTTTCCTCAGCATTTTCCGATTGGAGGATCTGAACAGCCACGTTGACCGGTTTTTTCTCAACCTCGGTCACCGTTTCAGGGACAGCTTCCACCTCTGCAGCCTGAGTCTGCATTTTACTTTTCCGGATAGCGACCCCCGCCACCACCAGGACCACGGAAATCAGGATCAGGGCGATGATTAATACAGGTTTTTTCACACCTTTTTTCATTGGGCTGACCTCTCCGTTCATTTCCCCGCTCCGAAGACGCTCAGATCGAGGGATCCAATGGTATACAGGAGGGCGGCCCGGGCCGTCCTCACAAAATATTTATAATTAACTTCCAGATTTTCGGCCTCGGCAAGGCTCTCTTCCGCATCAAGTACTTCCAGGCTGATGGCCGCCCCCAGGTTGAACCGGGTATTTGCCAGTCTGTGGTTCTCCCTTGCCGTGTCCAGATTATCCGCTACCAGCTGTTCCTGTACCTTTAGGGTCTTGAGTGTCAGCCAGGCCTCCTCAATACCCAGTTCAGCGGCATCCACCAGACTGCCGTAGGCCTCCTGGGCCTGCCGGACCCTGGAAAGGGACTCCTCAGTCTGCAATTTGACAAGGCCACCCTGGAAAAAGGGCCAGGTCAGGTTGATCCCAATCTGGCTCTCGGGGGCAAAGGTATCGTCATCTGAATACTGGGTATAGGAACCTGTTATATCTACATCGGGATAACCGTTCCTGCTCGTCAGTTCAGCCTGCTCCTCCGATATCCTGACAAGTTCACAACCCTGAGCCAGGTCCGGGCGATCGCTCATAGCCTGCTTGATCAGGTCAGAAAGGTCCATGTCCTCGGGCCACCTGACATAGGGCGGGATCTGGACGCGAACCGACATGTCGAGGCCTATGAGTTTGGACAGTCTCGCTTTTGCCAGAACTTCCGCCGTCTGGGCCTTAACCCTTTCCAGCTGAACCGAAGACAGGGCTGCCTGGGCAGCGAGAACACTGGTTCGTGGCATATCGCCCAGATCCACACGCGCCTGGGCCTGCCTCAACTGCTCCTGCACCCTCTCCACTCTTTTTTCACTTACCTTGAGGAGGTCCTCGGCAGACAGCAGTTCATTTGATCTGGCTATGAGATCCAAAAGAACGCTCTGCCTGACAAATTCCAGCCCATGCAGGGCCGCGTTCAGGGTGTACTCGGCACCTCTTTTAGCCACCCAGACGCGGCCTCCGTTGTACACGGTCTGGTTGAGGTTGATCCCCCAGTTGCTGCCATCACTCCCTGTGCCATCCGAATAGTTGAGGTCTAAATAACCTGCCGTGGCCGTCAACTTTGGAAAAAGGACCGTAACAGCCTGTTTCTTCAGCAATTCCCCCTGCCTGACACTCTCCTCGGAGCTTCTGATGTCATGGTTGGATTCAAGAGCCATCTCATAAGCTTCCTGGAGGGTTAGCTCCATTACATCCGAAGCGGATAACTCCCCTGTAAATAGGATCGATACAGCAAATATGATCGATAGAGACAGGAACATTTTGAAAACAGCGCTTAGCCCCCTGGAGGGTACAAGAGAAAGTTCACCTGTCCCGGGTCTAGCTGACATGGCTTCTACCTCCTGTATTTTTGAGCTGCTCTTTCTCAGACATTTCCGCGGTACACAAACTCCTGGAGCAGAACTGAACGATCTCGGTATCAAGGTCGGGCAAGGGCAAAAGGCCCTGGGTCTGAATGTGAACAATCCCGCTTAAAAGGATGTGGATCAGAAGGGCCGTGATGTAGGCGGGAACTTCCCTGATACTCCCATCGGCAATACCCCTTTCGATGCACTCCGATTTGATTTCGATGATCTGTCCCATGAGGCCGCAGAAATATTTGTGAAGATCCTTGTCCTCTCTATCCAGGGACCATGTCTCACGGGATGCTACCACGATGGATTCGTAATGTTCTTTCTTAAAGCGCTGGCTGAAATATAAAACCCTTTCAAGCGCTTCCCAGCCGGTGCCGGGTCCAGCCGCGGTCTTCCTGACTCCGCTTATGTATTCCGTAACAAGTTCGTCGCAAATGGAAATGAGTAGTTTCTCTTTACTCTTGAAGTGATGGAAAACCGTGCCCTGGGCAACATCGGCCTGGGACGCTATTTCCGAAACAGCGGTTCGGTTGTAACCTTTGCGAGCAAACAGTTCCGTGGCCGCCTTCAGTATGGCTTCTTTTTTGGACATTTAATTCCCTCCTTTACGGTTCCATATATCACTGACTGACTGGTCAGTCAATATGTTTACGGTAATTTTTGTGCCACGGTGGGAAATATTCCGGATTAAGTGAATTCCATCACGCTAACGCATACCTGGGTTAACCAACGGTTATTATAAAGGGAATGTTTTTTCACCACGGAGGCACCGGGGAAAAAAAGAAGAGCTTGATTTTAAAAAAGGCACCGGTCCTTTAAGTTGAGAAAATCTAAAAGAAGTTAAGCGTTCGTCAATTCGAAAATTTCCACTTCGATACTTGATGGACTCGCAAAAAGTCCAATCCGGGACTTTTCGCTCCACGGAAAGGGAAAAGCGTTGTTTTCCCTTTCCTTACAGATCAATTACTTACGGAGTGAGTCATTGATCCGGGCGCACCGCGCGGGGCGCATTGATGACTTTTTGCGATTCTATCATACTTAGACACCTGAATTCAGTCTTTATCCGCCTTTCTCCCAGGTGGTTTCAGATTTAACCCTGTGTCACCCTGTGAACCCTGTGGTGAAAGCTTTAAGACTTTGGCAGTGATCGGTTTTTAGAAGCAGGACTCATTTGCAGGAATTATTTTCCAGGATGAGCCTAACTTTTTACATTAACAACACACCTTAACTCTATGAAAAGGTGATTCTTTCATCTTCAAAATCAACTTCAAAAACGGGCTCCTTTATCCCGGTGCGGGAGACCGGTTTGGGCTGCGGTATCTTGTTGAACCCCTTTTCTACTGGTATGTACTCCTTGATGAAATGCTTTGCATGATAGATCGTGATGAGCTTTTCCACGGTGAGGATCGCGCCGAAAATTAGCCCCAGGTAAAGTTGGCTAATATCCCGGTCCGGCGACATGAAGTATTGGAGAAGAAAGATGAAGGTGAAGAAAATAAGCACCAGTTCAGTTATTGCATCCCCCACTCCCAGCCACGGGTGCCGGGTGTAGAAATACCCTCCTCCAGGGAGAAAAACAGAATATAGCCTCGCCGCTCCCGGTTCCTTGAACTCGAACCGGCACCGTGGGCAGATAAACTGTTCTCTCGCCAGGGGCGCGACACATTTTGGGCACAAGTGCTGCCTGCCCCCGTGCTGGGAAGAACTGGATGAGGTGATAACCAACCCTTTTAAAAGCTGGACCAACCGTTTGCCGTTCCTTAGCTGGGAAAAGATCTCTTTCGTGCCGTTCTTGTAACGAAAGGTCACCCGGCGCTTGCCTTTAAAGCTCTCGATATCCAGAAACCGGACCTGGGCTACCGAATCGCGGGGCTTAAACCGGTAATTCGATGGAAAGTGCAGCACCCTCCTGTCGGTAAGAACGAGCAGGCACCTCTTGATGTGGTAGATCCACGCACCCGTGGTCAGTTGTTCCACCATCGTGAATGGGGACGCACCCCTCGCGGCTAGGAGTATCTCCTCACCTTCTTCCAGGATGTGCTGCAGATCTTCAACGTAATCCCTGAGGTACTTAAGCTGCTGTTTCTTGATCTTTTCCTGGAACTTGCCTTTGGCGTTGGAAAATGCGATCTCACCTTTTATGGGCAGGTACCGGAAAACATCTTCAAGATTTTTTATTTTCATAAATCCTCCGGAAAATAACAAAATAGTTTTCTAACAGGGATGAAGGGTATAGGGAAAATCAGTGCAGGGTCCAACGTCTAATACCCTCGGTGTTGATCTACTCCCCTTTATCCCTGTTAAATGCCCTGGGTCGAGATTGCCGCGGCCAGTAAATACCAGGGCCTCGCAATGACAGTATTTTAGTCGCTCTCCACCTTCCGCACTATACCTTGATTTCCCTATAGCCTATAGCCCATAGCCTATTGCCCATTGCCTGCTCTCCCCCGTTGGACGTTGGGCATTGGACCTTGGACTGTTTTATTTACCATCCCCTCTTACCATTATCCAGCAGCATCCTTCTCCCCCCTCCCGTCTCCCAGACAGCGACAAGGGTCGCGTCGAAAAGCACGAAATCCTGGTGAAGAGGAGCCTTGACGACACCACCGAAGGTGTGGTTGTCCCCGAAGGCCACATGAACGGTTCCGAGGATCTTTTCCGACTCCAGAACGTTGTCAGGTCTGGTTGCCGCCTGATTAGTGCCGATGCCCAATTCAGCGATATTTGTATTGTTGGGATGGGCAGACAGTAGCTCCTTCAGCCAATTGACCTCATCTGATATGTCCCCATTCACCGACACAACCTTTCCACCCTCGATCGTTACAGTGAGAGGGCTTTTGAACCTTGCCAGGGGACCCCATTCAAGCACCAGGATCCCCTCGGCGGTTCCCTCCACAGGCGCCAGAAAGACCTCTCCAGCAGGCAAATTACCGAACTTGCCATTCCGGGTCAGCATACCATCGTCCGGAGTGACCGGTCTTTCCTTTATCCCCAGAACCAGACGGGTGCCGTTGGGTGAACTTATCTCGCATCTATCCGCTCCCTCAAGAGCCCTGGCCAAAAGGTTGGTGGACACTGCCAACTGTTCCCAATCCACATCCATGGAACCGAAAAACATCTCTCTTTCAAAATTGGGCATGCTGGCGTATCTCACTCCGCATGCCTGATTCAAAAGTTTTCGAAAAGAGGTGTGGCTAGTTGAAAAACGGGTCACAGCCACCACGACAGCGGCTCTGGCACCACCTGAACCCTCTATGATACGCGATGCGCTTTCCAGTGTCCTGAGATCCCCTGCTTTGGATAACAGGGGAGCCAAAAGGCCCTCTGAATCAAGGCGGTCAACGACCTGCTCCCCGAACAGGGTCTCCCAGACCTCCCTGGGCGGCTCCTGTCCGTGTCCCCCTGCCGGATCGAAAATCAATGTCCGGGTGCGAGGGTGCAGCTTTTGGGCAGCTTCCCCGACCTCCTTTGCAAGCTTTCCCCCATCCCCCGCGGAATCACCCAGGATAAGGAGCCGTTCGTCTTCTTGTAGACCCATATTGACAGAAAGGAGGGATTGGACGGCATTTTCGATGGAAGGTTTATCGCTCGACATGATTAATATCCTCGCTTAGATCTCAGATCTTAAATACATAGTCTAAATCAGCCTCACGCCCGTTCGACACGCTTAAAGCGTGACTCGTTAAAAACTAAAATAAGCCACGTAAAACTATATCAAAACAAAGGGTACAACCCTGATTATATATCCCATGATTCTTGCTTCAATTTAGATTTGGCTTTTCTTTGCATCTTGGCGTCTTAACGCGAGGCCGACTTTAGTTCTCTCTTGCGTTCTGTGTTCAACATTGTCAGGGTCGCAAAAAGTCCATTATTGGCTTTTTGCTCCTCGGAAAGTGAAAAGTGTCATTTTCACTTTTCTTACAAATCAATGACTTACACCCGCAGTCATTGATTTGGGTGCCCATACGGGGCGCCTTGATGGACTTTTTGCGAGTCCATCAACATTCTACATTCTGCGTTCTGCGTCCTGCGTGCTGGGGATCAGGATTCCTTCCTGATCCCCAGTTGCTTCATCTTCCGGTGGAGGTTGCTCCGCTCAAGTCCCACCGCATCGGAAGTTCTCGAGATATTCCACTCATTCTCATCAAGACGGCGTGTGAAGAAACCTTTTTCAAACATCTTTCTTGCCTTGCGATAGTCGGTCTCCTCCACGGCGCTTTCAGCCGCACCGGCAGGCCCTGAGCCCCTATCCGTAATGGAAGAAGGCACCATGCCAAGATCGATCACCTCCCGTGCGGATATGATCGCCAGTCGTTCCGCTACATTACGCAGCTCACGCACATTGCCTGGCCAGGCATATTCAACAAGGGCTTTTTCTGCTTCAGGACTGAAAACCAGGTCCGGCTTGCTGTAGATCTGTCCATATTCAGACAGGAAGCGAGTCAACATCTTAGGGATATCCTCCCTGCGCTCCCTCAGGGGCGGCAGGTGGAACGGGAAGACGTTCAAACGGAAGAACAGATCCTCTCTGAACTCCCCTCTTTCAATACAGGTCTTAAGATCCTTGTTGGTAGCTGCTACCACCCGGACATCCACGGAAATATCCCTGTTGCCGCCAACTCTCTGGAAGGTTTTCTCCTCCAGGACTCTAAGGATCTTGGCCTGAGTGGCGAGGCTCATGTCGCCGATCTCGTCCAGAAAGAGTGTGCCGCAGTGGGCCAAGTCGAATTTGCCCATTTTCCTTGAAGAGGCACCTGTGAAGGCTCCCCTTTCGTGACCGAAAAGCTCGCTTTCTATGAGGGTCTCAGGAATCGCCGCGCAGTTTACAGCCACGAACGCCTCTCCGCTCCGCCGGGAAGAGAAGTGAATGGATCTGGCCAGCAGCTCCTTCCCGGTTCCGTTCTCTCCGGTAATCAAAACGGAAGCTTGTGTCGGCGCAACGATCCTGACCTGCTCCAGCATAGCGGTGATAGCCGGAGATACCCCGATAAACTCCGATTCGCTCCCACCCTCACCTTTCAGAGCCCTGTTTTTCTCGAGAAGCGCGCGCTGGCTTAGAGCGTTTCGAAGGACAAGCTCAAGTTTATCTATGGAGAGAGGTTTTTCCAGGAAGTCGTAAGCACCCAGCTTGGCAGCCTTCACTGCTGTTTCAATGGTTCCATGACCGGACATTATGATCACGGGCAGATCCGCATCGAGTTGTTTGATCCCCCTCAGTACTTCAATTCCATCCAGATCGGGCATCCAGATATCCAGGAGTACACTGTCGGGTTTGTCCGCAGACACCCTTTTAAGTCCCTCCTGCCCATCAGACGCCTCAATAACAACAAAGCCCTCATCCTCCAGAATAGACCGGATACTCTCACGAACCCTTGGCTCATCATCCACGATGAGGATCAGATCTGAGGGCCCGTGTTCTCCTGCAACTTCCCTTTCCATCTCTATATCCTCCTGGTAGGATCCACATCCACCGGTATCTGAATGGTAAACACCGCACCGCCCATGGGACCTGGAGTACAATCCAGCCTCCCGCCATGTTCTTCCACGATGCGCTGGGCTATTGCCAGTCCGAGTCCTGTTCCGTCCTCGCGAGTGCTGAAATAGGGGTCAAATATCCGGTCCATTAGATCCGCTGGAATACCGGAACCGTTATCGGACACAGAAACAGCCACCATCCCCTCCTCAATGATGCTGGTGGAAATACGCACGATACCCTCCTCACCGCGATCCTGGACAGCCCTGATGGCGTTGTCGAGGAGGTTGATAATGACACGCCTCATCTGTTCGTCATCGTAACTGATCCTTCGGAGGTTTTTTTCCAGGGATACCTCAACTGCCCCTCCCCCTTCACCACCAACCCTGAAAAGAGCTGCAGCCTCCTCAACGGCATTGTTAATATCACCCGGCACCAGTTTCAATACCGGCAAGCGGGCGAACTGACTGAATTCATCCACAAGGTGACGCATAGCATCCACTTCCCGGACGATTGCATCGGTTCCCTCCCTGAGAACACGATCATCGGCCTCATCCAGACGGCCAATAAGCTTCCTTCGTATCCTTTGAGCTGATAACTGGATGGGCGTTAATGGATTTTTGATCTCATGGGCGATCCTCTTGGCAGCTTCTGACCATGCTGCCTTGCGTTGGGCGTTTACCAGCATTGTCATGTCCTCGATGACGAATACTGTTCCAATGTTTTTCCCTGGAGCGTCCTCCATGACGCTGACGGTGACAAAAAGGATGAGGGGAGTACCTTGAACAACTATCGGTATCTCCCTTCTTATTCTGGCTACACCTTCTTCCCTGAGTTCGCCGAGCATCCCATCGATGAGAGCCGCGTGCTCCAGAGTCAAAACTTTGGAATAATACTTTTCCAGCACATCTTCTGCCTTGACGTCAAACATCCTCTCGGCAGCCCGATTGAAGGTATTGACCCTACCCGCAAGGTCCATGGAAACAACCCCGGTACCAACGTTCCTGAGCACAGTTTCAATATAGGTCCTTCGCTGTTCGTTTTCACGGTAGGCCTTATCAAGTTTCCTGTTAGCACCGTCAAGCTCCTCAGTCATCCTGTTGAAAGCCTGGACCAATATCCCGATCTCATCCGACGCCTCGCTGTCGATCCGTACCGTAAGATCGCCGGAGGCCACCTTCTCAGCTCCTTCGGCCAGGAGACCAAGGGGAACGGTGATGCCCCTGGCAAGGTAGAACCCTAGCCATACTGCCGAGAACAGGATGAGCAGGGTGATCAAAAGCAGGTAGGACATATAGTTGAGCCTGATAGGGCGTTCCTGGAGCCTCATCTCCGTATAGCTGCGGTAGGTTCGGCTGAGGGTCTCGGATTTAAAACGAACTTCCTCGGGAAAATGCAGGGAAACCACAACGGCGCCCTGTCCGTCAGGCAGGATGAGGGGAGCCGATGCCCTGATGTACTCGCCTTTATCCGCGCTGCTTACGTTGTCGACAACCCTGCCCACAAGGGCGTTCTGTACGAGGCTGCTCTGATTATCCACAAAGTTTTGAGGGCTGGTACCGTCCCAGGCCCTGGCCATGAAACCACCAGATGCATCAAACATGTCAACCATGGACAGAGCGTATTCTTTCCTTATCTCCTCCAGAAGGTCTTCCAGATCCTTACCCTCAGGTGGGGACTCAAGGCGGCTGCTTACCCTCTGGGCAAGGACCCTGGAACGATCGGTCAAGGTGGAATAGTAGTCCCTGGACACACTGAGAGCGCCCTCAACAGCCTGATCCACGTTGGGATTAAACCAGTACCCTATGCTGTCGGTGATAAACCCCTTGGCCACAAAGAAGAGGAGGATCGTAGGGATCAGGGAAAAACCCACGAAGATTAGAACCAGGCGGGTCCTGAGGTGATATCCGAAAACCCGTGCCCGTCCCTCGTAGAACAGTTTGATGGCGTTTCTGGCGAGCAAAAAGACGAGAACTGTTAAAAGGATGATGTTTATATTGATCAGGAAGAAGATGAACAGGTTGCCACCCTTGGGATCTAAATCCCGCATGGATTTGTACCTGCTACCGAAAAAGAGGACCAGGGCGATGAGAAGAAGGATCACGACAATAGCCGTAAACCTGCTTCGGTTGTCCCTGAATTTAAGCGACCAGAACCTCATTGAAGTCATCTCCTCAGAAGGTAAAATCCAAATAAACCCAGGAGGTTTCCTGGTTGAATATGGTGGTAAAAAAGAACAGATATCCCAGAACGGAAGGCAGCTCCGCTGAACGAAGAGTCGCCATCACCCTCACACGGTAACGACGGTTCCTTTCCAGTTTTTTAAGGGGATAAAGGCGCCAGTCGACAATGCCCGTCAGCCACCCCAGCGCTTCTTCCTGGTCTTTGGTCGTCTTCACGAGAGGTTCCCGCCCATACCCATCCCCCTCACCCTTGAACAGGTAGAGCTGTTTGACTGGATCGAACT
This sequence comes from bacterium, assembly GCA_029210965.1. Lineage (NCBI taxonomy): Bacteria > bacterium. The sequence goes on from JARGFZ010000013.1 coordinate 26,482, forward strand.
CAAGAGTGTGGATGATCTCTCTATTCCTGACTGTCTTCACTCCCAGAAGAGATCCCTTCGTGGTCAGACGGATCCGGTAGCTTAAGGTCAGTGGAACACCTCCGCGCAGAGCCTCTCGCATCTCTTCACCCAGCTCGGTCACCAACTGAGCAGAAAGCAGGATATTATCCTCTCCCTGATGCAACTTAAGGTCGCTGATATGGGGCTTTACTTCGGCCGCGTTTACGTCCGAAGCGAATGACAGGATCAGGATGCTGATCGACAGGATTTGAATGAAATGTTTTTTCATAGGATAGTTCCGCGTCACTCCAACGTTAACTACCTCGCAAAAAGCCTCTTCGCGCTTCCCAGGGGATCACGCCTTAGGCATGATCCCCCATCAGTCCCGCCAGTGGCGGACCTGTTTGATGGACTTTTCGAGAGTCCATCAAGATTAAAACATCAAGCCTGAGGAAACAAGACAAAAGTGTTGCAAAAACAACACATAGAATTTTATGAGCAAAATTTAATGTGCTAGTCCTGGACCTAGACCTGGACGCTGACTTGGTTATAATAGGAATGATGAAGGAAAAAGGATGACGGAGGAAAAATGGTGAATTATTCGTACTCCCTCATCCCCTATTCCTTATTCTGATGCTGGGACTACTACCAAGGACTAGGACCAAACAATGAATCTTTTTGACATCCCCCTTTCCCGTAGACGCTTCCTCGCTCTTGCCGGCATCTCGACCGGAAGTCTGATCTTAGGTTGTGCCGTAAACCCCGTTACAGGGAAACAGCAGCTCATGCTGGTGTCCGAGGGTGAGGAGAAGCAGATAGACCGTGTGAACAGTCCCCACCAGTTCTCCGCGGATTATGGGCCTATCCAGGATAAAAAACTTTCAACCTATATCAGCGGTGTCGGAAGCTCCGTTGGCGCCGTCACCCACCGCCCGGACCTTCCCTATCGCTACATCCCACTTAACGCCGCCTACGTCAACGCCTACACCTTTCCAGCAGGCAGCATCGGGATCACCCGCGGTATCCTCCTGGAACTCAATAGCGAAGCGGCCCTGGCTGCCCTCATCGGTCACGAATTGGGACACGTCAACTCTCGACACACGGCTCAGGCCATGAGCAAGGGGGTTTTGACCTCTCTCGCCATTGCAGGTCTATCTTCAGCAGCCGCAGATCTGGGATCAGGGGCTGAGCAGTTAGCTGGTGGTCTGGGACAGATCGCAGCGGGTGCTCTTCTTGCCAGCTACAGCAGGGAGAACGAACGGGAGGCGGACGCCCTGGCCCTCAAGTACATGGTCAAGGCCGGGTACAGCCCCCAGGGTCATCTTGACCTCATGGACATGCTAAGAAGCCTCAACAATCAAAAACCCAGCGCCATCGAGCTCATGTTCGCAACCCACCCCATGAGTCAGGAACGTTATGATCAATCCCTGAAAACCATTGGAACTATGGATTCTTCAAGGATGAATCTTCCCCTGTACCGGGAACGGTATATGGACAATACTGCCTCACTAAGGGCTATTGCCCCCGCAATAGAGCAGATGGAGATGGGTGATCAACTCATGAAAGGAGGAATGTTCAGTAAAGCGAAGGACCACTACGGGGATGCCCTGAGAAAAGCCCCTGGGGACTACGCTGCATTTCTGATGATGGCCAAGTGTCAGTTAGCTCTCAAGGACTATTCACTTGCCCAACGTTACGCTGAAGATGGGACTGAGGTCTACCCCGGAGAACCCCAGGCGCTGCACCTACTCGGGATGTCCGAACTTCTCCTCAAAAGGTACGACTCTGCCCACGAAAGGTTCCTGGCCTACAAAAAGAAGCTCCCGGGCAACCCCAACACTGTCTTTTATATCGGGCTGTCAGCGGAGGGCATGGAAAAGCAGGAGGAAGCTGCCAACAGGTACAATTCATACCTCAAGGCGGTGAACAAGGGGGAAAAGGCCCAGTACGCCTACTCAAAGTTAAAAGAATGGGGATACATTAAATAGTCTAGAGTGCAGAGTGTTAAGGTAAAGGCGGTTTTGAGGTTTGAGGTTTGAGTACTGGGTACTGGGTGCTGGATATTAAAGTATAACGTTAGCTTTCACTTTCAAGTTGCTTAATTTGTTAATATATTTGTGAAAGAGGTACGATATGCGATTCTTAACCAACTGGTTCCTTTACGCTCTGGCCATTGGCATCACCGCCTGGATCCTGCCTGGGGTTCACCTCAACGGGGTCTTCGCAGCCCTGGTCACGGCTGCCATCCTTGGCTTCGTAAACGGGGTCCTGCGGCCTGTTTTGTTTATCTTTACCTTTCCCCTGACCATCCTTACCCTGGGCCTCTTCACCTTTGTGCTTAATGCACTCATGGTCCTGCTGGCGGCGGCCATCGTTCAGGGGTTTATCGTTGACGGCTTCTGGTGGGCAGTACTCTTCTCTCTGATCATGTCTGTGGTCATCTATCTCCTGGGTGAGGCTACGGAACCGCCTGAGAGGACCATACGGTATGTGAGGCAGGGACCGGATGGGAGAAGGGAGAGGGATGTCAATTGAGCGCATCGGGCTCAATTGACAGTACGCAGGTCGCAGGGCGAAGAGCGCAGGAAAAGCAAGTTGAGACTTGATTACTAAGGCTTAATCTGAGGGGGAGTTTAATTGGTTGGGGTACGAGGAGTGATTGAGGATTGAGGATTATTGAAGCGTGATTCGTGAACCGGAATTTTTAAGTTTGATGACTTCGCAAAAAGTCATCAATGCGCCCCGCGCGGGGCGCTCAAATCAATGACTCACTCCGTAAGTCATTGATTTGTAAGGAAAGGGAAAACGATGCTTTTCCCTTTCCGTGGAGCGAAAAGTCCCGGATTGGACTTTTTGCGACTCTATCAAGTTTGATGTCTGAAGTTTGAAGTTTGATGTTGTTGTAATCGTACTGGATACCCGGCTCTTGATCTTTCCCCGTTTCGCCGATTCCAAACTTGCCACGCCAAAGGCGTGATTTCCCCGTTTCAGCTCTCTTTGCGCCTCCTCATCCAAAAATATTGTATCAATTCGTTGGTGTAAACCGCAAAGAGAGCTATGGCCGCCCCTCCCCCCACGTATGCCCCTATGAAGGGTTTGCCGATATCAGCCCAGGTGTAGACAACGGCCGCGCTAAATGCGGCCAGAAGTACTTTGGAATTGGTAAGCAGGAAGGAATATTTTCTGTCTGAAAACCGCCACTGGAGCAAAAAAAGCGGGAAAGGCCAGGATGTTCAGCCAGCCGCCGATCTCGTCCAGATCCACGTATTCCCTGGCGTACATAATAGAGGTTCTGGTCTCTGTGTTTGGATCGGCCGCATCCCTGTCAATGGGCACAGTGTAAGAGCAGCTTGACATGGGCAGGAAGAAGGACAGGAGCAGCAGGTTGGCCGCTATGATCTTAAGAAGCGGATAAACAGGACGCGAAGACGCGGAGACGCGGTGAGGAAAGATCTTTCTCCGTGTCCCCGTGTCTTCGTGTCAAGCGGTTCCAATCAGTCTCCTGCACCTAATTCCCCGCCGCGAAGCCATCAAGGATAGAGTTGAAAGTGGCGCTGGGGCGCATGGCCTTTTCTGCCTTCTCCAGATCGGGGTGGTAGTAGCCGCCTATGTCCTGGGGATCACCCTGGGCGCCGATGAACTCGGCGTTGATCTTCTCCTCGTTGGCCTCGAGCTCCTTCGCCAGCTTTGCAAAGCGCGCCTGGAGCTTCGTGTTTTTGGCCTGCTTGGCGACGGCCTGAGCCCAGTAGAGAGCGAAGTAGAAGTGGCCTCCGCGGTTGTCTATCTCGCCGAGTTTCCTGGCAGGTGTCCGATTATTTTCAAGCCACTTGGCGTTGGCGGCCTCCACCGACTGAGCCAGTTCGATGGCCTTTTCGTTGTTCATGACCTCGCCCAGGTGCCTGAGAGATTCGGCCAAGGCGAGAAGCTCCCCGATGGAATCCCAGCGCAGATACCCCTCCTTGACGAACTGCTGAACGTGTTTGGGTGCCGAGCCCCCGGCCCCGGTCTCGAAGAGGCCGCCTCCGTTGAGCAGGGGCACGACGGAAAGCATCTTGGCGCTGGTATTGGCCTCCAGGATGGGGAACAGGTCCGTGTTGTAGTCTCGAAGGATATTCCCTGTAACGGAAATGGTGTTCTTTCCCTCCCGCATCCGCTCGAAGGAGAACCGCGTAGCCTCTGCGACGCCCATGGTGTAAAACTCCAGTCCCTTGGTGTCGTGGTCCTTCAAATAAAGATCGACCTTCTTGATGAGTTGGGCATCGTGAGGCCTGTTCTTGTCGAGCCAGAACACCGCCGGCCATCCGGTGGCCCGAGCCCTGGTCACAGCAAGCTTGACCCAGTCGCGAATGGCCTCATCCTTGACGGTCGGTGCCCGCCAGACGTCCCCTTCCTCAACCTGGCTTTCCAGAATGGTCCTGCCCGCGGCATCGACAATGCGCATCGTCCCCTTGCCTGGAGCCTGGAACGTTTTGTCGTGGGAGCCGTATTCCTCAGCCTTTTGCGCCATGAGACCGACGTTGGGTACGCTTCCTATGGTGGAGGGATCAAGGGCGCCGTGTTTCCTGCAGTTCTCAATTGCCTCTTGGTAGAGTCCCGCATAGCTGTGGTCAGGGATGGATGCCTTGGCATCGTAGGGTTTGCCGTCGGGACCCCACATCTTCCCGCCATCGCGGATCATGGGGGGCATGGAAGCATCGATGATGATATCGCTGGGTACGTGGAGGTTGGTGATCCCCCGATCCGAGTCCACCATCGCAAGACGCGGGCGCTTGACGTAGACCGCCTGGATGTCCGCCTCGATCTCGCCCCTCTTGCTCTCGGGCAGCTTATCCAGCCTGGCGTACAGGTCCCCGATGCCGTTGTTGGGGTCAAACCCGATCTCCTCGAGGGCTTTGGCGTGTTTTTCCAGGACCTCTCTGTAAAAAACCTTGACGCAGTGCCCGAAGATAATGGGGTCGGAGATCTTCATCATGGTTGCCTTCAGGTGCAGGGAGAAAAGCACATCTCTTTTCTTTGCATCCTCGATCTGCTCTTCGAAAAACTTCACAAGGGCCTTTTTGCTCATGAAGGTGGCGTCCACAACCTCGCCGGCTTTAAGGGGCAGGCCTTCCTTCAGGACCTTCACCTTACCCTTGTCGTCCACGAATTCGATCTTGGCGGTGGTGTCCCCGGACATGGTCGTGGATTTCTCGTTGGAATAGAAGTCCCCTGATTTCATGGTGGACACGTGGGTCTTGGAGTCGGGCTTCCATTCATGCATCCGGTGTGGGTGCCTGCGGGTAGCCTGCTTCACGGCTTCAGCCAGACGGCGGTCCGAGTTGCCCTGGCGCAGCACCGGGTTGACCGCGCTCCCGAGTACGACGGCGTAACGCTCCTGGATCTTCCTCTCGGCCTCGTTTTTCGGCTCTTCCGGATAGTCGGGAACGTTATAGCCCTGCTCCTGGAGTTCCTTGATCGCCGCCGTGAGCTGGGGGATAGAGGCGCTGATGTTGGGAAGCTTGACGATGTTGGCGTCTTTGGTCAGGGCCAGCTTCCCCAGGGCCGTCAACTCGTCGGGGATCTTCTGATCCTCGGTCAGGTTCTCCGGAAAGTTGGCGATGATCCGGCCCGCCACGGAGATATCCCTCAGCTCCACCTCGATCCCGGATTCCTTTGCGAAAGCCCGGATGATGGGGAGCAGGGAGAAGGTTGCCAGCATGGGGGCCTCATCAGTTAAGGTCCAGCTGATCTTAGGTGTTTTTGTTGTCATGTTTTTCCTCCTGGATATTGATCAATACATTTTTGGCAGCAGCTGTGAGCTGTGCTGAGAGCTCAAAATGACGCCTCGTGAAATTTCCAGCTCACCATGTCTTCAACATGGCTGGCCTTCACTATGGGACGAGAGCCTGACCCAGGCGTCCCAGTATTTGTTTATATTAAACAGGGGCTTAAAAAGTATACAATATACAGTATACATATATCTGCCGATAGCAGTTCTGTCAATGATATTTCCGTGGAAAAGCCGTGATTCGTAACTCGCTTGCCACGCCGACTTGTCACGGCGAAGTTCGAAGAACGAAGACGGAAGCCTTACGCGAAGGAGGGTGATCCGTAATTCGAAAAACATGTGTTTGAAGTTTGAGGTTTGATGTTTGATGTTTGATATTGCTGGAATCGTCTCCCCTACCGAATCATGTATGAGCACTCTTATCTTGAACGCTAAATATTATGGCTTCTTTCCACCTATTAGCCAGACCGTGTAAAAAAAAAGGAGGCCGCCTGTTACTATGAGCCACTCACCCCAGACATCCAATTGAAAGATATTTAACTCCCATTGGCCGTTGACAATGGCCAGGGAACCGACAAAATAGAGGTAAGCGCAGCCGATTAATTGAACAATTAAGAGTAATCCCTTTATCCATCCAGGTATTTTCACAGGTTCTCTCAGAAATCCATATTCTCAGAACAGTTGGAACCGGGATTGCTTCGGCCCGGGCCGCAGCCTCGCAATGACAATCTATTAAGGTGTACAAAATACTCGTTCTGGTTTTCCTACTGGATTCTGAATTCTGGCTCCTGAATTCAAGTTTTTCCAGACCTTAGACCCTAGACACCAGACACTACAAACTCCTCGATCCGGTCAATGAACGGATCGACGCTTCCCATTTCCATTCTATCGAATCCCGTCGTTTCCCTCCCTATCTTCTCATAGAACGCCAGGATCCTGGATTCGTCCTCGTCGTCCAGTTCCTCCATGAGCATGCGACCGCCCAGGACGGCTACCGCGAAGGGCTCCGAGGGCAGGAAACGGGTGAGTTTTTCAAGGTTCTTATTCCCCCCCTCCCCTGCCTTGGGATTCCAAAGGGTGTCTCCGCACACCACAAAGGCGGCAAAAGGCTTACCAGCCAGGAGATCCTGGTACTTGTCAAGAAACGCCTCCATCTCCGGAAGAACCGAATATGCGTATATCGGACTACCCAAAACGATGAAATCCGCCCTCGAAACCGCATCAGATGATGCTTCAGACGCCCTCAGAGCCTCTGTACCGAGCTTTTGTGCCATAAGGGAGGCATACTCGGCCGTGGAACCGTATTTACTCGCGAAAACGATCATTCCCTTCATCGTTTTCGCTCAGGTTCCAAATTCCACGTTCCAGGTTCCATATATTTCACCGACATTATATCTCCATGTTCCTGCGTCCGAGGTTTTTCTTCAGGTTCGAACTTCAAACCTCAAACATCAAACTTGACAGGGTCGCAAAAAGTCCGTAATCGGCTTTTTGCTCCTCGGAAAGGCAAAAGCGTCGTTTTCCCTTTCCTTACAAATCAATGACTTACGGAGTGAGTCATTGATTTGGGCGCCCCGCGCGGGGCGCATTGATGACTTTTTGCGAAGTCATCAAACTTCAAACTTGTTCTTTCGCCAAGTCGCTCAGTCGGTCAGTCGTTTTCTCCCCCCTCCCCCATGCTCCCAAGCACCCATGCTCCCTTTTCCCCGTATCGCCGTGTCCCCGTGTCAGATGGTTTCTCTACGTTTCCCCGACACCCCGATACCCCGTTACCCCGAAACGTTGAGCGGGAATTCAATGCCGATCTCCGCCAGCTCCCGCTCAACAATCTCCGCCCAACCTTTATTAGCGGCCGGATTCGCAGGGCTCGGGTGCGTAATCCTCCCAATTTGGACATCCATCCCCTCCAGGGCCGCAACAGATCGATCGTAGGCGAACTTGCCGATCCCGATGACCCATTCAGGAGTCAAAAGTTCAACTGTGCTCTTCATCGCTCCGTCGCAAAGTCGAAACAATCGGACTTTATCCTCGGCTCTCAACTTATCCGGTGTAATATTTTTGCCTGTTTCGTCAAAAATAGCCAAAGGACAGTAGTTAACAACAAAGAAATCCTTGAAGAACTCTTCGGCCGGTCCGAACCGATCCCTTGCCCATCCCCATAGCCTTGATCCGCTCACTTCACTCCTGGTGCTGGCAAACCCGTCGATGGGCCTTTTGGTGTGAAGGCGTTTCGGCTGACCAATGTGGCCCTGGATCCCCATCCAGTCGCGTACGACACTCACATCTCCAAAGGGAACCCCTGTCTGCAGCATCCCCCAGGGGCCCGGGTTCATTCCTACGAGAACTACCCTCTTTGGAGATTGACCGAACTGATCAAAATATAGGGACAGCAGTCCACGGGCATACTCGGTGGGATCGTAAACAAACCCAACTGGCTGGCTGAAAGATAGCTTTCTCAGGCTTTTACTCAGTTGGTCGGAAATATATAGAAGTTTACTGGATTCCATTGCCACAATATATCGTATGTATCTGAATGATACTAGTCAGCCAGCGGGCATCTCAGAATTCAGATTTCAGATCTCAGAACAAGACTCAAAACCACCACCAGATGCCATATAACTCCTCTGAGATTTGAGATTTGAGATATGAGATCCGTCCCAAACTCCTGTCTTGACAAAAGTGACAAATTTCCCCAGAATATCGTTAGTGTCAAGTTACGGTCGACACTTTTGGCCTGCCTTTTATTGGAATCGGCGTCATGCTGCCAGAGGAGATTGATATCCCATGAGCCCCGAGATCGCTTCCGCCCTGCGCCTCCTCTACGGAGACCAGATAACGGCCAGACCGGATATGCTCAGAACCCTTGATCCCGAGGGGCTCAAGACCGCGTTTCGAAAGCGCGCCATGGAGCTTCACCCCGACAGGGCTAAGATCATCGGTAAAAGCAGCGATGAACTCAGTGAGTTGTTCAAGGATATCCAGACAGCCTATGAACAGCTCCGGGAACTGCTGGGCCCTTCCTTCGAGACCTCACGGCATTTCAGAAAAACGGACAAGACCAACACGGGATGGACCAAAGCACCGGGCGAACACTACTGGGAAGCGAACATCCCCCGATCAAAGCTGCTTTTAGGTCAGTTCCTTTATTATGCGGGGCTGGTCACCTTCAACACTCTTGTGTCAGCTATCACCTGGCAGCGTCAGCAAAGACCCACCTTCGGAAAAATAGCGGGAATGTGGGACTACCTATCTGAAATCCAGGTGAGAGAGATCATGGCCTCCAGAAAATCGGGAGAGAAACTCGGGGAAGCAGCCATTCGCCTTGGATACCTCTCCCCCTTCCAGCGCACCGCTGTTATCGGTTTCCAGAAGTGGCTCCAGCGGCCCATCGGAGAGTTCTTCCAGGAGATAGGTATTCTTGAGGAAGCGGAGATCGTTTACCTCATCGGGCTTATGAAGAAACATAATAGGAGAGTGGAAAGAGGCAACTGGCTCTAGGGTCTGGGGTCTGGTTTTTTCTGCGCCCTTCGCCCTCCGCCCTTCGCCCTGAAAAGTACAAACGAAAAGAGCCCGGCTTTTGGCCGGGCTCTTTTCGTTTCGTTTGTACTTTTCTCAGTCGATCTTCATGAAATGATCCTTGCTCATCCCACAGATGGGACACCTGTCCGGTGCCTCACCTTCCACAGTATTGCCGCAAACATCACAGACAAAATAGGTGGTCTCTACAAGTTCTACCATGGCATCGAGTGCCTTCTGGTAGAGCTCTGCGTGGATCTTTTCCACTGCGTTGGCGTACATGAAACTCATCAAGGCGGCCTTGTTATCCTCTTCCTTGGCATCCGCGATCATCTGGGGATACATGCTGGTAAACTCATGAGTTTCCCCGCCGATGGCTTCCTTCAGATTGTCTGCCGTTCCTCCGACGCCTTTCAAAACCCTCAGGTGCGCATGGGCGTGGACAGTTTCGGCAGCCGCGGCGGCACGAAACAAACGCGCTACCTGGGTGAGTCCCTCTTCATCTGCCTTCTTCGCAAAAGCCAGATACTTCCTGTTAGCCTGGGATTCCCCGGCAAAAGCTTCGGCAAGGTTTTTTTCTGATTTGCTCATTGTTGTTACCTCCCTCTAAATCCGTGAATCGTGATTCGTAATAAGTGATTAGAAAAAAAATTCAGTGCGCTTTTTGAAACTCGAAATCATCTTGTATCAATCTGTAATCAGAACAGTTAGAGTGCCACAAAATTCGAATTCATACAAGGGTTAACAGCTTATTGATCCACGTTTTTTCCAATCACGAGTCACGAATCTCAAATCACGGACCTTAAAACACCAACGCCTTCAAATACTCCCTGTTCAGCCTGGCGATAAACTTCACGTCGATCCCTTTCGGGCACGCCGCCTGGCACTCGTAGTGGTTTGTGCAGTTGCCGAAACCGCACTCCTGCATGGCCCCAAGCATGCTGTTCACACGCTCAACTGCCTCAACCTTGCCCTGGGGCAGTTCGGCCAACTGGGACACCTTGGCCCCCGTAAAGAGCATGGCTGCCCCGTTGGGGCAGGCGGCAACACATGCGCCGCATCCAATACACTCGGCAGCATCCATGGCATAATCGGCCTTTTCCTTGGAAATGAGGATGGAATTACCGTCAGCCGCAGCCCCGGTGCGCACTGAGGTATAACCGCCAGCCTGGATGATCTTGTCCAGGGCGCCCCGGTCCACCACGAGGTCCTTGAGGATGGGGAAGGCTTTGGCCCGCCACGGCTCTATATAAATGGTGTCCCCATCCTTGAACTTGCGCATGTGCAGTTGGCACACGGTGGTCCGTGTCTGTCCGCCATGGGGAAGTCCGTTGATGACCTGGGAGCAGGTTCCGCAAATACCCTCCCTGCAGTCGTGGTCGTATACGATAGGCTCCTTCCCCTCCTTGATAAGGTCCTCGTTCACAACATCGAGCATCTCCAGGAAAGAATGGTGTTCGGTGATCTCCCTGGCAAGGTAGGTCTCAAAGCGGCCCGGCTCGTTGGGCCCCTTCTGGCGCCAGACGATCAACTTCAGGGTCATCGTCCTGTGATCATTATTGGATGGGCTCATTATTTGTAACTCCTTACTGCGTAGTGAATATTTTCGAACGTGAGAGGCTCCTTGTGGAGTTCGGGTTCATTGCTGTTACCCTTATACTCCCATGCCGCCGAGTAGCTGAAGTTCTCGTCGTCACGCTCGGCCTCCCCTTCCCCCGTCTGGTGCTCGACTCTGAAGTGAGCCCCGCACGATTCATCGCGGTTCAGCGCATCGCGACATAGCATCTCGCCGAACTCAAGAAAATCAGCGACCCGGCCGGCGTTTTCCAATTGCTGGTTCAATTCAGAACCGGTCCCGGAAACCTTGAGGTCCTCCCAGAACTCCTCGCGCAGAACCGGGATCTTTTCGATGGCCTGGCCGAGGCTCTCAGCGCTGCGCGCCATTCCCGCGTATTCCCACATGATGGCACCAAGTTCCCGCATGAACTCTGCCGGTGTCCTTTTTCCGCCTATTGACAGGAGCTTTTCCACACTACCCCCGACCTCGTCCATGGATGCCTTGCACTCGGCAGCATCCTCTTTGAGCATGCCGGGTGTCGTCTGGGCCAGGTAGTCAGCGATGGTGTAGGGAATGACGAAATAGCCGTCGGCAAGCCCCTGCATCAGGGCGCTGGCCCCGAGCCGGTTGGCTCCGTGGACAGAGAAGTTGGCCTCGCCCAGAACGAACAGCCCGGGAAGGTTGCTCATGCAGTTGTAGTCCACCCACAGACCGCCCATAGCATAGTGGGGAGCCGGGTAAATGCGCATGGGTACTTTATAGCCGTCCTCGTCGGTGATCCTCTCGTACATTTCGAAAAGATTGCCGTACCGTTCACGGATCACATCCTCGCTCAGACGTTTGATTGAGTCTCTGAAGTCGAGGTAGACCCCGCGCCCTCCAGGCCCCACGCCCCGCCCATCATCGCACTGCTCCTTGGCGGCCCTGGAAGAGATATCACGGGGAGCGAGGTTACCGAAAGAGGGGTATTTCCTCTCAAGATAATAATCGCGGTCTTCCTCAGGGATCTCGTTGGCCGAACGGGTTTCATTCTGTTTCCTGGGGACCCATATCCGGCCGTCGTTGCGGAGGGACTCTGACATGAGGGTCAGCTTGGACTGGTAATCCCCTGCCTGGGGAATACAGGTGGGGTGGATCTGTGTGTAACAGGGGTTGGCCATGTAAGCGCCTTTTTTGCATGCTTTCCAGATTGCGGTGGCACTGCAGCCCCTGGCGTTGGTAGACAGGTTGTACACGTTGATGTATCCGCCTGTACAAAGAACCACGGCGTCCCCCACATGGGTGCGTATCTTACCTGTTACAAGGTCACGGATGGTGATCCCCTTGGCTTCCCCATCCACGAGGATAAGGTCGAGCATCTCGGTGCGGGGGTAAAGCTTGACCGTCCCCAGCTTGATCTGTCGAGAAAGGGCCGAGTAGGCACCGAGGAGAAGCTGCTGTCCCGTAAGACCGCGGGCGTAAAAGGTTCGAGAAACCTGGGCGCCGCCGAAAGATCGGTTATCCAGGTACCCGCCGTAGTCCCGGGCGAAGGGCACACCCTGGGCCGCGCACTGGTCGATGATGTTGTTGCTCACCTGCGCAAGACGCCACACGTCGGCCTCACGGGCCCTGAAATCGCCGCCCTTAACCGTATCGTAAAAAAGCCTCCGGATGCTGTCGCCGTCGTTGGGATAGTTCTTGGCGGCGTTGATCCCACCCTGGGCTGCGATGGAATGGGCCCGGCGGGGCGAATCCTGGTAGCAGAACGTCTCCACGTTGTACCCCAACTCCCCGAGGCTGGCGGCAGCCGAAGCCCCGGCAAGGCCGGTACCGACGACCAGTACCTTATATTTGCGCTTGTTGGAGGGGTTAACCAGCTTCATGTCGAAACGGTGCTTGTCCCAGGTGTTTTCAATGGGTCCGGTTGGACTTTTTCCGTCGAGTATCACAATCATGCCCCCTATTTGGCCAGGATGCCGGTTAGGATGAGGAACGGGATCGCCCCGAAACCAAGAAGGAATACACCCGCGATGAATTTTCCCATCAGGTTGAACTTCGGCAATGTCCTATCGTTGTTTATCCCCAGAGTCTGGAAAAAGCTCTGGATACCGTGGCTCGTGTGAAGGAAAAGGACAACCATGGAAAAAATGTACAGCGCGGACACCGCCGTTATGCGCAGACTGCTGACCACCATGGTGAAGACGTCAAAGCGCCCCACTTCATCAGTAGCAAGAACGATATCGGGAGTAATGCGAACGGTAAATTGAAGCAGATGACCCACGATAAAGGAAAGCAGCAAAAGCCCGGTCCAGATCATGGTCTTGCTGGCGAAGGTGATCTTGAGCTTTTTGGACACGGCGTATTTCCCCGGATTAGCGCCCCAGTTCTCCAGGGTCAGGATGACGCCAAAGAGGATGTGGACGCTGATCATGAGCAACATGAACGCCCTGAAAACCCACACGAAGGGACCCAGGTCGTGGAGATGCTGCGCATACGCGTTTATCCAGCCCGAACCCACGAAGATCGTGGAATTCCCGACGAGATGAACGATTACGAAGCCGAGCAGGAAAAACCCGCTCACCGCCATCAGCACCTTTCTGCCAACGTTACTCCTGAGCAATGACATGGCATATTCCTTTTGTCTCATGGTTGACTATAATAGGGTCGCAAAAAGTCCAGGCGGGTCTTTTTGCTCCACGGAAAGGGAAAAGTGTCATT